>JAYUQE010000001.1:0-2387 GCA_043756905.1 Burkholderiales bacterium
CCGGGTCGACCAGGTGGTAGCACTTGCCCGCGGTGTGCGCCTGGTGGCTGATGTGTTCCAGCGCTTTAACCACAAAGTCCACCGGCACGATGTTGATGCGCCCGCCTTCCAGGCCGATGCTGGGCATCCACGGCGGCAGCAACTGGCGCGTGCGCTGGATGAGCTTGAAGAAGTAGTACGGGCCGTCGATCTTGTCCATCTCGCCGGTCTGGCTGTCGCCCACCACCAGCGCCGGGCGGTACACGCTCCACGGCACCTTGCATTCCTGGCGCACGATCTTTTCGCTTTCGTGCTTGGTCATGAAGTACGGGTGGTCCAGGCCTTCGGCCTCGTCGAACATGTCTTCGCGGAACACACCTTCATAGAGGCCGGCCGCGGCAATGCTGCTCACGTGGTGCAGGTGCTTGGCGTCGATCGCCTTGGCGAACTCCACCGCGTTGCGCGTGCCGTCCACGTTCACCCGCACCTGGCTCTCTTCATCGGCGCTGAGGTCGTACACGGCGGCCAGGTGGTACAGGTGATCGATCTGGCCTTTGAGCGCCTTGATGTCTGCGCCGCCCACCCCCAGCTTCTTGCTCGTGAGGTCGCCACCCACCGCGATGGCGCGGCTCTTGCCAACGCCCCAGTACTGCATCAACCCGGCAACCTTGTCTTCACTGCCCGGGCGCAGCAAAAAGTACACCACGGCGCCGCGCCGCGCCAGCAAGGCCTTGACCAGGCGCTTGCCGATGAAACCGGTGGCGCCGGTGACGAAATACTGCATGGTGGACTCCTGGTGTGCGGCCCCCTGAGGGGCAGGTGAATGGGGGCGGTGGCGGCGATTCTTCAGCAAAGGTGAGCGCACCTGTTGGGCACTAACCCGAAGCTTTCGGGATGGCGCGCCCGCCGGCTGCGCCGCCACAATCCGACGCTGCTTCGCCAGCCGCCGCCATCATGAACAAAGCCAAACTGCTGCCACGCCGCACCTGCGCCCTGGCCCTGTGCGCGCTGGTCACAAGCCTGCTCATGGCCTGCGCCACGCCGCTGCCCAAGGTGGATCGCGAAGCGCTGGCCAGCACGGCCATCGAAGGCAGCAGCAAGACCAGCTTGGGCCAGATCGTGGCCACCAGCATGCCCAAGGAAGAACACTCGGGCTTTCGCCTGCTGCCGCTGGGCCCGTTCTCGTTCGACACGCGCATCCAGCTCGCACAGATGGCCCAAGTGTCGCTCGACGTTCAGTACTACCACCTCGAAGGCGACCTGGCCGGGCGCACGCTGCTGCGCGTGCTGCGCGACGCTGCCGTTCGCGGCGTGCGCGTGCGCTTGTTGATCGACGACCTGTACACCGGCGGGCATGACGAGCTGCTGCTGGGTTTCGCCGCCCACCCGAATGTGCAGTTGCGCGTGTTCAACCCGTTTTGCTGCGCCCGCGGCGCCGGCCAGGCCGGGCGCTTCCTGGCTTCGCTGAACGACTTCGGGCGGCTGAACCACCGCATGCACAACAAGATGTTCATCGCCGACGGCGTGGCCGCGGTGATCGGCGGGCGCAACATCGCCGACGAATACTTCCTGCGCGGCGAGCACGGCAACTTCATCGACCTCGACGCCTTCGTCGTGGGCAAGCTGATCGATCCCTTGGCCGCGCTGTTCGACCGCTACTGGAACAGCGAGCCGGTGTTTCCGCTGCAAAGCGTGGCCCGCTCAGCGCTCGACCCCACGGCGCTGCGCAGCTACTTTGAGCGCCTCACCGGCCCGACGCAGACCCCGGCGGCGCCGCCCTTGCCGCCCAACGACATCCTGGGTTACGGCCCGCTGCGCGAGGAGCTGGCCGATGGCCGCCTGGGCCTGATCTGGGGCGAGGCCTACGCCTTTGCCGACCACCCCGACAAGCCGTTCGAGGGCGAGGTGGGCGGCGAGCTGCTCGAAACCAGCGTCACCTACAACATCATTGAGCCGATGATGAAGGCGCAAAGCGAGGTGCTGATCAGCAGCCCCTACTTCGTGCCCGGCAAGGGCGGCATGAAACTGCTGCGCGAGTTGCGTGCGCGCGGCGTGAAGATCAGCGTCATGACCAACAGCCTGGGTTCGACCGACGAACCCCTGGTGCACATCGGCTACACCCGCTACCGCGAGGAACTGCTGCGCTTAGGGGTAGACCTGTACGAGGTCAGCACCTCGCGCGTGCAGCGCAATCGGCGCCTGTTTCACTTCGGCGAGAGCCTGGGCCGGCTGCATGCCAAGCTGTTGGTCATCGACCGTAAAGTGGTCTTCATCGGTTCGATGAATTTCGATCCGCGCTCGGCCACCATCAACACCGAACTGGGTTCGATCATCGAAAGCCCCGAGCTGGCCCGCGAGACCGCCCGCGTGATCGATCTCGACCGGCTGCAAAGCGCCTACCGCGTGCG
>JAYUQE010000002.1:0-2377 GCA_043756905.1 Burkholderiales bacterium
GTTTGACGAACGCAGTGGTGCCATCAAGGGCCTTTGGGGGCTGCGCGACGGCATGAAGCGCAGCACCTGCCACGTCGACGAGCCGGCATGAAGCGGGCATGACGCTGTGAACCGATTACGAGCCGTGACTTGATTCGCGATGACCCGGCACGACCAGCCCGCTGCGGCGTATGCTGGCCTGAGAGGCTGAGAGTCTTTCAATCATGCCCGCTCATCACGCCAAAACGCGCCCGCTCGTCGTTGCAAATGCTCGCTGTAGCCCGAGCTACAGCTGCGCTTTGCGCCTAGATCGGACACGTTTTGACGCGCTGCTCGGACACGCTCGAAAAACTCCCAGCCTCTGACCCGCAGCCTGCCATGATCAGAACGTGAAGACGCCGCCGCAAGTCCACCTCATCAGCCACCCGCTGGTGCAGCACAAGCTCACCCTGCTGCGCCAGAAGGACCGCAGCACCAGCAGCTTTCGCCGCCTGCTGCATGAAGTGGCGATGCTGATGGCCTATGAGATCACGCGCGACATGCCCACGCAGCTGATCGACATTGCGACACCGCTGGAAGCCATGCGCTCACCGGTGATCGACGGCAAGAAGACCGTCTTCGTCGTCGTCATGCGCGCCGGCAACGGCCTGCTCGACGGCATGCTTGAAGTGGTGCCCGGTGCGCGCGTGGGCCACATCGGCGTGTACCGCGACCCCAAGACCCTGGCCGCGGTGGAGTACTACTTCAAGCTGCCGCAAGGCATGCCCGAGCGCGATGCGATCGTGCTCGACCCCATGTTGGCCACCGGAAATTCAGCGGTGGCCGCGGTGAGCCGCCTGAAGCAAACCCAGCCGCGTTCGATTCGTTTCGTGGCGCTGCTGGCCGCGCCCGAGGGCCTGGCCACGTTCCATGCCCAACACCCCGACGTGCCGGTCTACACCGCGGCCATCGACCGCTGCCTGAACGACCACGGCTACATCCTGCCCGGGCTGGGCGATGCGGGCGACCGCTTGTTTGGCACCAAGTAGGCAGCGTTGGTGTTGCTGGAGTTGGCGATGAGCATCGAGCAATGGGTGGCACTGGCCATCACCACGGCGCGCCGCAGCCCGAGCCGGCCGCGCAAGGTGGGCGCGGTGTTGGTGCTGGCCGACGGCCAAACCACACTGGCGGCGTGCAACGACTTCCCCAGCGGCGTGCGCGACACGGAAGCGCGCCATGCCCACCCCGAACGTTTGCTCTGGATCGAACATGCCGAACGCAACGTCATCTATGCCGCGGCGCGCGCCGGCCTGGGCACGGCCGGCGCCACGCTCGTCGCCACCTTCCACCCCTGCGCCGAGTGCGCGCGCGCCATCGTCCAGGCCGGCATCAGCACCGTGCACACCATGGCCCCCGAGTTTGCCGACCCGGTGTGGGGCCCGGGCTTTCACTTCTCGCGCTCGATCCTTGAAGAAGGCGGCGTGCGCGTGCACCACCTGGCGCACGCCCCGGCGCTGATGCATGCGCAAACGCTGGGCAGGTGAGCCAGCGCGGTTGACGCTCTTCGCATCAGGCTCACCGAGTGCCTGGACGCGAGCACGGTGTTGAAGTGGCCCGGGCCACTGCCGGTGTCGCGTACCGTGATGGCCTGCGTGATGGCCTGCGTGATGGCCTGCATGATGGGCGAGCGCCGGGCCCTGCACGACCCCCATGCCCTGCAAGGCGAAGGCGTACCGCCAACGATCCAGGCGCTGGCCCGCAAAGCGGGCAACTACAGTTGCGTCGTTGCACCCATACTGTGGCAGGGGCAGGTGGTCGGCGCGCTGTTCGTGGTGCGCCTGGCTGAGCAGGGGGCACCCATGCCCTTTGCCGACAAGGAAGCCCGGCTGCTTCAAAGCTTCGCCGACCAAGCGGCCATTGCCATTCAAAACGCACGCATGTTCAGCCCAACGCAGGAAGCCCGCGCCCAAGCCGAAGGCGCACGCCTTCAAGCCGAAGCCGCCACCGAAGCCAAGAGCGCCTTCCTGGCCACCATGAGCCACGAGATGCGCACGCCGAAGAATGCGGTGATCGGCATGAGCGGCCTGCTGCTCGATTTGCAGTTAACCGCCGAGCAGCGCGACTTCGCCAGCACCCTCCGCGACAGTGGCGATGCGCTGCTGACCCTCATCAACGACATCCTCGACTTCTCCAAGATCGAGTCGGGCCGCATGGAGTTCGACCGGCACCCGGTGTCCGTCCGCCGCTGCGTCGAGGAGGTGCTCGACCTGCTCTGGAGCAAGGCCAACGAAAAGAAGATCGAACTGCCCCACTGGATCGAGGCCGACGTGCCCGAGTGGATCCTCACCGACGGCGTCCGCCTGCGGCAGGTGCTGCTCAACCTCGTCGGCAACGCCATCAAATTCACCACCAAGGGAGA
>JAYUQE010000003.1:0-6190 GCA_043756905.1 Burkholderiales bacterium
GTGGGCCTGCTGACCGTGTACGACATGTGCAAGGCGGCTGACCGCGGCATGGTGATGGACGGCATCACCTTGCTTGAAAAGCGCGGCGGCAAGTCGGGCGATTGGGTTGCGGCGGGTTGACGCGGCCGGCCCTCGCGCCGGCGTGCAGCCGCCTTTAGCGCAGGTACGCGCGCCACGGCACAGGCTGTTGTGGTGCCTGGCATTGAAACAGCGTGCTGGACGCCGTTGCACCTGGGTGTGAACAAGGCTCGAAGAATTCGGCCGCCGCCGGGTTGTGGAATTCACGCAGGCGCTGCGCCAATTGCCGGGCCTCGACCAACCTGCCCTGTTCAGCCAGGTGTTTGGCCCAGGCAATCATGAGCCGCGTGTCCAGCAGGTAGTGGGTGGCGCTGGCGAAGGCGGCGTCGAGATGCGGCGCCGGCTCGGCTTGGGTGGCCGCGGCGTAGTCGGCATGGTGGGCAAAGAACAGCGAGCGGCGGCCGGCCTCGATGCGCTGGGCCAACGGCGGCGCAACTTCGGCCGGGGCAAAGACCGCGGCCACGCGCAGGTAATCCATGAAAGCCAGGCCGGCGCCGAGCACCAGCGCAAAGCCGCCCAGGCTCAAGGCCAGTCCGGTGTCGCGCGCCGTTCCGGCAGGTGCCGCTTGCCCATGCAACCCCAGGCCCAGCGCCCACGCCGCGGGCAGCAGGAAGTAGGCGTACCACAACGGGTACTCGAGCTGGCTGTGCAGGGCGATCGTGGCCACCATCACCCAGGCCGTGGTCAGCACCACGCGAGCGTCGCCCGTGGCCCGCCGCGCGCGCTGCCAGGCCTGCCACAGCGCCAAGCCCAGCAGCGCCAGCACCGCCATGGCCAGCGGCAGGCCCAGCTCGGCGGCCAGGTGCAACGGCAGGTTGTGCGCATGGTCAAAGAACGCGGCCGAGCGGCCCGGGAAGGGTGTCAGGCTCCAGGCGAGGTTGAACTCGCCGAAGCCCACGCCCCACACCGGGTGCTGCGTGATCAGGCTCCATGTGTTGGCCCAGATGCCGAAGCGCGAGCCTGACAGATCGGCCTCGGCCAGGCGCGCGGCGCCGCCAAAGGCGTGGCCACCCGAAGCCGACCACCACGCCAAAAGGCCCCAGGCCAGCGCAAACAGCAACGGCGTGGCCAGCAGCAAGGCGCGCGTGCCCGGTGCCAGGCGGCGGTCGAACGCTCCCCAGGTGGCCAGGATCAGCACGCCCAGCATGCCGGTGCGCGAAGCGCTCAGCACCAGCGCCAACATGAGGCCGGCCATCAGCACCCAGGCCCAAGCCCGGGCCAGGCGGCGCAGTTCAACAAGTGGCACCAGCGCCACGGCCGACCAAACCATCAAGCTGGCCAAGTGGTTGGGCTGGCGCAGGTTGCCCACCGCGCGGCCCGGCGAACCGGAGCGGGCGAACCACTCACCGTCAGGCCAGTCGGGCGTGAACACCTGCACGCCGGCGATCACGACATTGAGCACACCCGCGCCGACCCAGGCCCAGCAAAACGCCACGAACAAGCGCGACGCCAGTTCGGCACTGCCCACCGCCGCGCCGGCCAGCAGCAGCAGCGCGGCCGCGCCGATCAGGCCCATGGCCGACAACGCCAAGGCCGGCGGCAACGCGCCAAAGGCCCACGACGCCAGCGCCGCGCCGGCCACCAATGCCAGCGCCAGCAGCGGCGCACAGGCCTGGCGTGCGGCGCAGGCCAGCGGGGTGTTGTCGCGCAACAGTGTGCCCAGGCCGGCTGCCGCACTGACGAACCAGCCCCACAGACACAGCGCCAGCGCCTGGTTCAGAAAGGTGGGTGATGGCGGCAGGTTGTAGGCCAGCAGCGACGGCACTGCCGCTGCGGCCAGCACCACGGCCTGGACTTGCCGTTGTTGAAAGTGCATGAACGGGGAAGCGCCAAAAACGGCGCGCGATGCTAGCAGCGCAAAGCAAAGCGCCCGCTGCGAAGGCGGGCGCTGTGGGCGAAGTGGATGATCAGTTCTTGACGAAGCCCTTGGTGACACACGCGCCGGAGTATGTCCACTGCAAGCGTTGGTTGGCGTCGGGCACCGGCGTCATGACGCAGGTGTCGGCGGCCAGGATGCCCTTGACGGCATTGGGGGTGGCAGTGATGACGCCGTCGGCCACGGTGAGTGTGTTGAAGGCGCCGCTGGCTGTGACCGCGGTGGGGTTGGCCGGGATGCCGCTGGCGCCGGCATCGCAGTCGGCCAGCGCCGAGGTGTTGCTGAAACATTCGTCGACCGCCAGCTTGTAGGGCGTAATCGCCGAGACGACTTCGCTGTATGCCGCCTTGCGGATGTAGTTTTGGTACGCCGGCAGCGCGATGGCCGCCAGGATGCCGATGATCGCCACGACGATCATCAATTCGATCAGGGTGAAACCTTTTTGAACGCGATTCATGATTGGATCCTCCGTTTTGCAAGTGATGTGCGGGTCTGCACGAGCTTCCTGACGCATGCACCGTGCCAGGCCCGGCAGCGGCCCAGCGGCCCAGTGGCCGCATCAGCGGGGCAAAGGTGACGCTTTTCAGCGCTTACGCGTGACACTTTTCGCACGCCTCAGGCATTGCCTGACACGATATGTCAGCCTGGGTGCGCCGCATCACCAATGGGGATGACCTGACCAGCGGCCAGCGCCTGCACGCGGTGCTCTCCGCCCTGGGCGCGGATCTGCGCCATCACATCGGCCATCTCGCCGGGCTTGATGTGGGTGATGTACACGTTTGCCGGCGCGCGCAGCGCTTGCAGTTCGCGCTGCAACAGCGACGGGCACAGGTGGCGGCTGACGCGCGCCAGTTCCTGCTCATCGTCGCCGAAAGCCGTTTCGATGATCAACGTGGCCACCTGGAACTGAGCCAGTCGCTCCCACAGATGCGGGTTGGGGCCGGTGTCACCGGTGTAGACCCAGGCGCCTTGTGCCGAGTGCACCGCATAGCCCACGGCAGGCACCGTGTGCAGGGCCGGCAGCACCTCGATGCGGCGCAGGCCCAGCTGCAGAACCTGGCCCACGGCGATGGGCGAGAAGGCGAGCACCGGGCGGTCGGGATGCGGCAGTTTGCTGAAGTCAGGCCAGATGACGCCGTTGAAGACATGGCTGCGCAGGGCTTGCAACGTGGCCGGCAGGGCATGCACCTGAATCGGCGGGCGCTGCTGTGCGCTGCGCAGTCGCGTGACGCTGTCGGCCAGCAAGCCGATGGCCAGCACATGATCGAGGTGCGAGTGGCTGATCAACACATGGTCGATGGCGGCCAGCTCGGCCAGGGTGAGGTCACCCACGCCGGTGCCGGCATCGATGAGCACGTCTTCATCGAGCAAGAACGAAGTGGTGCGGTTGCCCTGGGCGATGGAGCCTGAACAACCCAGTACACGAATTTGCATGAGGCGTGGACGCAAGCGGTGGTTCGGCTGCCTGACCCGATGTGATGCACGGTGTTCAGGGGGTGGCCTGGAGAGTTCGTCACCCTCAGGTGGCCAGCATGGTGCCCGCGCCGACCGCCTTGCACAAGATGCTTAGTGGGCAAATCCAGTGACAGCACCAGCCTGAAGCGCTGCGCCGTGACGGCGGTCACACGGCATGACCCGGGGCAACACGTGCCGCCGCCGGGTCAGGTTTGCACGAACTGCATCTGCGTGCCAGCCAGGTCGATCACATCGCCGTGATGCAGGGGCACGGAGTCGCTGACCAGGGGCGAACCATTCACGCTCGGGCGCGCGCTGCCTTCAACATGGGCGAACACATAGCCGCTGGGCCGCTTGGTGATGGAGGCCACCTGCACGCCGGGTTTGCCCACCGTGGTGACCACCTTGGTCAGCGCCACCTCACGCCCGGCGGCCGCACCGGTGAGCACCTTGATCGAGGCCACCTGCACCGCCGGCCCTGCAGAGGGCGGCGCTGCGGCCATCGCACCCTGGCGCATGATCATGGTCTTTTCGTAGGCGCCGTCTTCGACCAGGTACTTGATCTTGTACTTGCCGATCTCGACGGTGTCGTTGTGCGCCAGCAGTTGTTTCTTGATCGCCTTGCCGTTGATGTAGGTGCCGTTGGTGCTGTTCAGGTCTTCGATGAAGACATCGTTGCCCGCCATTTGCAGCACCGCGTGCTCACCGCTCACCGCCAGGTTGTCGATGACGATGTCGTTGTAAGGGCGCCGGCCCAGCGTGGTCTTGTCCTTGGTGATCTGCACTTCCTTGATGACCACACCATCGAGCGAAACGACCAGCTTTCCCATGCCGAACCTCTAGATTGCCGTGATAGGCCGTTGCCTGAAGCTGGCGTGCAGACCAGTCATCGCTCAACGGCGAAACGGCCACCAGGACCGTGGGTAGGAGTGCGCACCGCCGCCGGAGCGCACCAGAATCACCGAGATATTATCCTTTCCACCCGCGTCGTTGGCAGCATCCACCAACGCCGCAGCGGTCTCGGGCAACGAGTCGTGCATCTGCAACAACTGCTGGATGCTCGCGTCGGCAAGCATGTCGGACAAACCGTCCGAGCACAGCAGCACCAGGTCGCCCTGCAACATGTCGTGCACGTTCGCATCGAGCAGCACGGTGTCTTCCACCCCCACCGCGCGCGTGACCAGGTTCTTGTTCGACGAGAACGCCGCCTGTTCCGGCGTGATGAGCCCCGCGTCAAGCTGCTCTTGCAACAGCGAGTGGTCGCGCGTGATCTGCGCCAGGCGCCCGGCACGCAGCCGGTACACGCGCGAATCACCGACATGGCCCACGATCATGCGCCCGGCGCGAAACACCACCACCGCCAGCGTGGTGCCCATGCCGGCGTAATGCGGGTTGGAGTTGGCGGCGTTGAAGATCGCGCGGTTGGCGTTTTCAACGCAGATCTCCATGGCGCGCTTGACTTCGGCGTCGGTGGCCTGAGCGCTGGCCTCGCGCAGCCAGCGGCCGAGTTCGGCGCGGATGAACGAGGTCGCCATGTTGCTGGCCACTTCGCCGGCGTTATAACCGCCCATTCCATCGGCCAAGACGGCCAGCGAACACGCCAAGTCAAGCGCGGTCGAGTCCTCGTTGTTGGTGCGCGAGCGACCGGTGTCGACCAGGTCGAAGAACTCGAACGTCATGGGTGGTGGGGCAGGATGGGGTGCGCGGCAATGCAAAGCGCATTGTGCCTCGCAGGGCCCGCGCCATGACCCTAAGCGCCGGCCGGCGCCAGAGTTGCGCGCACCTGCGCCAGCGCCGCGGCCAGTTCGTGGCCGCTTTGCTGGCGTAGCGCGGGCTGCTTGCTCAAGGTGCGCGCCACCACCGCAGCCAGCGCGGCCGGCAGGTCGGGGCGGCACAGGCGCAGATCCGGCGCAGGTTCGCTGGCCACCTGGCGCAGCAGTTCGCCCATCGATGGGCTGTCGTGCGGCAGCTGCCCGGTGAGCAACTGGAACAACACGACGCCCAAAGAATAGAGGTCGCCCCGCGCATCGGGCGACGCACCGGCCATTTGCTCCGGGGACATGTACACCGGGCTGCCCAGTACCACGCCAGTGCGGGTACGCGGCGCGTCGGCGCCGCTGGCCAGCCCGAAGTCGGTGAGCTTGACCCGGCCTTGGGGTAGGTCGATCACTATGTTTGCAGGCTTCACATCACGATGCACGACGCCGCGTTCGTGAGCATGGGCCAGGGCCAATGAAATGCGCTCAACAATGCCCAGGCACAGGGCCTCGGGCAACAGACGTGCTGGGCGGGTGTAGCGGCCGAGTTCGCAGCCCGATAGCAGCTCCATGGCCAGCCACAACATGCCATCCTGCTCGCCACCTTCATAGACCTGGGCGATGGCGTCATGGGTGAGTTGGCGCGCCGCCGCCGCGCCCTGCAAGAAACGTTCACAGGCCAGGGCGCTTTCGTTGCCCGTCAGGCCGGACGCCATGGCCACGATCTTCAATGCCACTGGCCGTTGGATGACATCGTCAACCGCCAGGAACACACGGCCTGCCGTGCCTTGGCCGATCAGCCGCACGATGCGATAACGGCCCAGGCATTGGCCTGCGGCCAGAAAATCGCCATCGTGGGCAGGCGACATCAGGTTTGACGCCGGCGCTGCGCAGGTGCCGGCCAGGCGCTATCAAGCCTGCGTTGCCGCCCTGGCTCGGCGCCCGCCTAGCCAGCCCAACAGCAAGACGATGGCCGCACCAATGGCCCCGGCCAGCAGGGCTCGCCACCCCGGCTGCACGCCAA
>JAYUQE010000004.1:0-6180 GCA_043756905.1 Burkholderiales bacterium
CACGTACGACAACGCCGCGGCCAACGGCACCGTGCTCAGCTTCCGGCGCACGCTGGGCGGGCAGCGCGCGGTGGTGGTCATCAACTACGGCACGGCGGCGGCCACGGCAGCGGTGGCAGGTTTACCCGCAGCGGCCACGCTGGCACGGGCCTACCCTGCGGCTGGCGCTGGCGTCAACGTCGATGGCAGCGGCAGCGCCAGCATCGCCATGGGCGCGCAAGCGGTAGCCGTGTTCACGTATTAACTGAACGCATCAGCCACGTCCTCAGGCCGGCTGCATGCCGTTGCGCTGCTTGATGGCGGCCACGGCGGGCGAGGCCAGGAAGGCCAGCAAGGCGCGCACCGCATCGGGCTGCGTGCTGCTGGCCGCGACGCCGGCCGAAAAGGTGGTGATGATCTGGATCGCATCAGGCAGCGGCCCCAGAACGCTGATGCCGGGCACGTCCATCAACTCGCTGTACTGCTGGAAGCCCAGCTCCACCTCGCCCTGGGCCACCAGCGAGCCCACCGGCACGCCCGGCGCGGCCTGCACGATGCGGCCCTGCAACGCCTGCGCAATGCCCCAGCGTTCAAACAAATTGGCCAAGTGCACACCACTGGGGCCGGTGGAATAGCTGACCGTGCGTGCTGCCAGCACGGCTTGCTTGACGGCTTCTTCACTGCCGATGCCGGGCTGCGGCGCACCGGCGCGAACGGCCACGGCCACGCCCGAGGTGACCAGGTCGACCCGGCTGCCGGCCACGATGCGGCCGCTGGCGATCAGCTCGTCGATCGTCTTGGCCGCCAGGGCCACGCCGTCGAAGGCCTCGCCCGCCGTCACCCGCTTGGCGGCGTCGACGCCACCCACGGCTTCCAGCACCACCGCCTGCGCCGAAACGCTGCGGTATTGCTCGAGGTAGTGCTCAATCAGATCGGCCAGCAGCTTCTTGGTGGCCATGGATGAAATCAGGTGCAGGGCTGGGGCGGTCATGCGTTGGGGCGAGTGAAAGCGAAAGTTGAATTATCCAAGCCCGCGGCCTGCGACAGAATGGCCGCCCATCAACCCAAGAGCCGCTCATGACGACCCACCCACTCACGGACCGGCCGCTGCGCATGGGCGTGCTGGGCTGCGCCAACATTGCGCGCTCGTTTTGCCGCGACGTGGCCGCCAGCCCGGCCGTTTGCATCACGGCAGTCGCCAGCCGTGATGCCGCCAAGGCGCTGGCCTTTGCCGCTAACTTTGGCCTGGCGCGCGCCCACGCCAGTTATGAAGCACTGCTGGCCGATGCCGAGGTTGATGCGATCTACTTGCCCTTGCCCAACAGCCTGCATGCGCAATGGGCTGTCAACGCCGCCCACGCGGGCAAGCATGTGTTGTGCGAAAAGCCGCTGGCGCTTGGCCTGGCCGAAGCGCAGGCGATGTTCGATGCCGCCGCCGCCAACAAGGTGATGCTGCTCGAAGCCTTCCCGTATTACTTCCAGCCGCAAACCGGCGCCATGGTGGGCCTGCTGCACAGCGGTGCCATCGGCAGCGTGCAGTCGGTTCAGTCTTGCTTTGGCTTCACCTTGCCCAACCCGGTGAACAACATTCGCATGGCGCCCGAATTGGGGGGTGGCGCCTTGCTCGATGCCGGCAGCTACGCCTTGAGCGTCATTCGCCTGGCCATGGGCGGCGCACCGCAGCGCGTGCATGCCGATGCGAGCTGGGCGGCCACGGGCGTGGACATCAGTTGCATGGCCACGCTGTTGTATGCCGACGGCCGGCGCGCGCAACTGTCATGCGCCATGAACGCGGCCAACCACCGCCACGCCACCATCGTGGGCACGCAGGGCACGATCGAAACCGAATACCTCAACCACACCAGCCACCAAGCGGGTGGCCACGAATGGGGTTACCTGCCCAGCCAAATGCGCGTGCGCTGCGGCGTGGCCAATAACGTTCCATTTGAGCAGCTCGAATCCGGCGTGGGCAGCGGCTTTCGTTTCGCGGCCGAGGCCTTCGCCAAGGTGGTGGCCGAGGGCGACTTTGCAGCAATCGGCCGCGCCGCCCAGGCCAGCCTGGACAACGCGGCCACGCTGGAGGCCATTGCGCGCAGCGCGCGTTCGGGGCGGGTTGAAGACGTGCCGGCGCAGCGGCCCTGAGAGATCAAGCCTCAAACGGCGGCGCGCTCCAGCCCAGCAGCTCGGCCAGGCGGCGGATCACCCATTGGGCCTCGGCCGCTGAAACAGGCGCAGCGCCGCCCAGCAGGCCGCGGTGAATGCGCTCCAGCACATCCTGCTGCGTCACACCGAGTTCCCACAGCTTGGTACTGGCCGTGTCGGTGAGCAGGTTGGCCAGATCGTCGCAAAACTCATGGCGCTGCGAAAGTTCGTGCCGCGGCAAGCTGGGCCGGCGCTGGCCCGGCGGCAGGTAGACCGCGATGAATGACTGCGGTATTTCGATCTGACTGTCATCACTCATCTGAAACGTTAACCTCGCACCAAGGCTCGGCCGATGATCACTTGCTGGATCTGCGTCGTGCCTTCGTACAGGCGCAGCAGCCGCACGTCGCGGTAGAAGCGCTCCACCTTGTACTCGGCCATGTAGCCCGCGCCACCGTGGATCTGCACGCCGCGGTCGGCCACGCGGCCGGCCATTTCGGTGCAAAACATCTTGCTGCACGCGGCCAGCATGCTCACTTCAGCGTCCACCGCGCCCGGCGCCTTGGCGTCGAAGCGGCGGGCGCAGTCCTGCGCCATGCACCAGCCGGCATACAGCTCGGCCTGCGCGTCGGCGAGCATGGCCTGCACGAGCTGGAATTCGCCGATCGGCTGGCCGAACTGCTTGCGCTCGCGCGCATAGGCCACCGACTCGTTCAACACCCGCCGCGCCAGGCCGCAAGCCAGCGCCGACATGTGGATGCGGCCACGGTCGAGCACCTTCATCGCCGTCTTGAAGCCGCGCCCGGGCACGCCGCCGATGATATTGGCCGCCGCCACGCGAACGTCTTGCAACACCACGTCGCAGGTCTTGGTGCCGCGCTGGCCCATCTTGCGGTCAGGCGCGCCCAGGCTCAAGCCAGGGCTGTCGGCGGGCACGATGAAGGCCGTGATGCCGCCCGCGCCCGGGCCTTCGGTGCGCGCCATCAGCGTGAAGGCGCCGGCACGCGGCGCGTTGGTGATGAAGCGCTTGGCACCGTTGAGCACGTAATGGTCGCCTTGCAATTCACCGCGTGTGGTGATGGCCGCGGCGTCAGACCCCGCACCCGGCTCGGTCAGCGCGAACGACATCATCAATTCACCGCTGGCCACGCGCGGCAGGTACTGCTGCTTCTGCGCTTCGGTGCCGTCGATCAGAATGCCCTGCGAGCCGATGCCCACGTTGGTGCCAAAGGCCGAACGAAAGGCCAGCGCGGTCTGGCCGAACTCATGCATCAGCGCCACCTCCTGCGCCATCGACAGGCCTATGCCGCCATAGGCCTCGGGGATGGACAGGCCGAACAGGCCCATGGTCTTCATGTCGGCCATGATCTCGGCCGGCACGTCGTCGCTGTCTTCCACTTCGTTCTCGGCCGGCACCAGGCGCTCGCGAATGAAGCGCTGCACGCTGGCCAGCAGCAGCTCGAAGGTGTCGGGGTCCAGGGCCATGGCGGGGTGTCCTTGTGCTGACTCGCAGGAGCCCGCCACGATACCGCGCCATACTTGTTCGATGAACGAATCAACCCTCACCCTGGACGATTGCCAACACGCCCTGGCCCAGGCCCAGGCCTTGCTGGCCGAGTTGCACCGCGCCGCCACCGTGCTGGTGGGCCCGGGCTGCGACGCCACCGCCTTGCAGCGCGAGCAGGCGCGCTGCCACGGCCTGGCCTGGGCCGCCACCTATGTGAGCGCGCTGGAATGTGCCCTGGCCTGGGCCCGGGCCTTGGCCCAGGCCGGCGCGTTGGGCGAATTGGAGACCCTGTTGCTGCACGCCGGGTTTGGCGAGTACCTGGCGCAGTTGAGCGGCGGGCTGGCCATGAGCCCGGGTGAAACGTTTCGCACCGAAAGCCTGGCCAGCAATGCAGCCCTGGCCGCTTTCAACAGCGCAGCCGCTGTGCAGGCGCTGCGCCGCAATGGCTTCAGCCCGCCGCGCCGCGCGCGCCTGGCCAAACTGCTGGCTGAAGGCGCGCAGGCCCAGCGCTTTGGTGACGCCGGCCTGCACGACCCGGTGCTGCAACACACCCGAGAAGCCTTCGCCCGCTTTGCCGACGACCACGCCGAGGCCGCGCACGGCTGGCACCTGCGCAACGAATTGGTGCCCGATGCCGTGGTGGCCGAGCTGGCGCAACTGGGCGTGTTCGGCCTCACCGTGCCCGAAGCCCACGGCGGCCTGGGCCTGGGCAAGGTGGCGATGTGCGTGGTGACGGAAGAACTTGCCCGCGCCCACATCGCCCTGGGCTCGCTGGGCACACGCACCGAGATCGCGGCCGAGCTGATCACCGCCAGTGGCACGGCTGAACAGCAGCAGCGGCTGCTGCCCGCCATCGCCGCCGGCCACATCATTCCCACAGCCTGCTTCACCGAGCCCGATGTCGGCTCCGACCTGGGCAGCCTGAGGACCCGCGCCGCGCGCGAAGGCGACACCTGGCGCGTGCACGGCAACAAGACCTGGATCACTCACGGCGCGCGCAGCGACCTGATGACCCTGCTGGTGCGCACCGGCGAACCCGGCCACAAGGGCTTGAGCATGTTTCTGGCCGAAAAGCCGCGCGGCACGGCCACCAACCCATTCCCTGCGCCGGGCATGAGCGGCGGCGAAATTGAAGTGCTGGGCTACCGCGGCATGAAGGAATACGAGATCGCTTTCGACGGTTTCGCCATGCCGCACACGGCGCTGCTCGGCGGCGTGCCCGGCCAGGGCTTCAAGCAACTGATGCGCACGTTTGAAAGCGCGCGCATCCAGACCGCCGCGCGCGCCGTGGGCGTGGCGCAAAACGCCATGGAACTCGGCCTGGCCTATGCCTTGCAACGCCAGCAGTTCGGCCAGGTGCTGATCAACTTCCCGCGCGTGGCCGACAAGCTGGTCTGGATGGCGGTGGAAACCATGCTTGCGCGCCAGCTCACCCTGCACGCCGCGCGGCGCAAAGACGCCGGCCAGCGCTGCGACAGCGAAGCCGGCATGGCCAAGCTGCTGGCCGCGCGCGTGGCCTGGGCGAATGCCGACAACGCGCTGCAAATCCACGGCGGCAACGGCTACGCGCTCGAATCGCGCATCAGCCGCGTGCTGTGCGACGCGCGCATCCTGAACGTGTTTGAAGGCGCGGCCGAGATCCAGGCCAACATCATTGCCAAGGGGCTGCTCGCTGGCAGTGGCTGATCTGATGGACGTTTGCGCGCCCCGTTGCGGCACGGTGCCTTGGCGTATTGCTGTCGCTGACGCTCGGCCGCGCTTGCGCCTGGCGCGGAGCGGGTTGGTACTTTTCATTCGTTAGGGGTTGTGCTGTGCCACCACGAAGCTGGTCAGACGCTGACTTCGACAACATGTCGTGGCACGACTGCCATGTTCATGGCATTGGCGTCACTCAAGGCGAACACGGCAGCGGCGAACTGGGATTTGATCTGGACTACATCCTTGAGTGGCGCCCCGGCAAGGGGGGTGTGTCGTTCCTGTTGGTGCCCGCAACCCTGCGTTTTCACGAAGTCACCGGGCTGCGCTTGGCGCTGGATTGGGCCACGCCAACAGCGTCAATGGGGCCTCTTGCCCTGAGCGGCATCGCGCGCGTCAGGCGTCAGGTCAGTGAAGTCAGGCAGCGTTACACGGCCACGATCTGGCGTCTTGAGGTGAGCTGGCCGAGCGGCACGATCGAATTCGAAGCCAAGGGCTACACCCAGATCGCCTGGGGGCGCGAGGTGGTCAGCACAGAGCAGGTGCTGGCCCGGGGCGAGCGACAGGCCGCGTAAGCCACTGGCACACTGCTTCATCAGCATGGTTCAATAAATAATCAAAGGGAGTCAGTAGTGTCCGGTTAAATGAAGCCCCAAAGGCCGCCAAGCCAGTGCTGGTGCGGGTTGTGGCGGTTTGTAGGGTGTCCACGATTTGAATTTCTGAGTCGATTCATGTGCGCGTTTACCTGTACCCCAAACCCGATGCAGTTGTGCTTGTCCGCAGATGTCCGTGATCTGAATTCTTGCGATGCTCGCGGGTTTGAACAACCGGGGGTGAGGCATGAACATCGGCAAGAC
>JAYUQE010000005.1:0-6170 GCA_043756905.1 Burkholderiales bacterium
CAAGCTGATCAACCCCATTGCGATGGAAGAAGGTCTGCGCTTTGCCATCCGCGAAGGCGGGCGCACCGTGGGCGCCGGCGTGGTGGCCAAGATCATTGAGTAAAGAGTAGTGAACGCACGCCAGCGATTTGCGTCGCGAGAGGCACCAGGTTGGCCTGAACCGCGCACAGCCGTACTCACGTACGGCGAGCACGTGAAGGCCAAGATGGTGCCTCGCAGCAGCAAAGCGCGGCGCGCCAGAGGGGCATAGCTCAATTGGCAGAGCGTCGGTCTCCAAAACCGAAGGTTGGGGGTTCGAGACCCTCTGCCCCTGCCACCCAGGCTGCAAGGCGCAGCGGGTTGGACTGAACCACAAGCAAAGCAATGAACGCCAACACACAAGTCGAAACCGTCTCCACCAGTGCAGACAAGGCCAAGCTGGCCGGCGCAGCCCTGCTGATGGTGGGCGGCGTGGCAGCGTTCTACCTGCTGACCAAGCAAGACATGTGGCAGCGCGTGTTGGCCCTGATCGTGCTGCTGCTGGCCGCAGTGGCACTGTTCTTCACTTCCGAGGCGGGCAAGCAGTTGATCGCTTTCGGCCGCGACTCCGTGCGCGAAGCCAGGAAAGTGGTCTGGCCGGCCCGCAAGGAAGCCTTGCAAATGACCGGCTATGTCTTCGCCTTCGTCTTCGTCATGGCGCTGTACATGTGGCTGACCGACAAGACGCTGGAATGGGTGCTGTACGACCTGGTCCTGGGCTGGAAGCGCTGAGGAAGACCCGATGATCGAACAAGCTGCCGCCCCCGCCACCCCTGGCGCCGCCGAAGCCGTGCCCGTTGCAGCGGCCGTGAACCCGGCCTTGCGCTGGTATGTGGTGCACGCCTATTCGGGCATGGAAAAGGCCGTTGAACGCAACCTGCGCGAACGCATCGACCGTTCCGGCATGACCGAACGCTTCGGCCGCATCCTGGTGCCCACCGAAGAAGTGGTTGAACTGAAGAACGGCCGCAAGGCTGTCAGCCAGCGCCGCTTCTTTCCGGGCTACGTGTTGGTCGAAATGATCATGGACGACGACACCTGGCACCTGGTGAAACACACCAGCAAGGTCACGGGTTTCGTGGGCGGTGCGCGCAACCGCCCCGCGCCCATTTCTGACGCTGAGGTGATGAAGATCGTTAACCAGATGCAAGAGGGCGTGGACAAACCGCGGCCCAAGGTGCAGTGGCAGGTGGGCGAGTTGGTGCGGGTGAAGGAAGGCCCGTTCACCGACTTCAACGGCGCCGTGGAAGACGTCAACTACGAAAAGAGCAAGGTGCGCGTTTCGGTGACGATCTTTGGCCGCGCCACGCCGGTGGAGCTTGACTTTGCACAGGTTGAAAAAATCTAGCACTTGATATTCACGTGCTTCGCTCACGCAGTTTGCGTGGGTAGGAGCGGACAAGAAGCTTGGGGCGGCCCGGCGTTTCTTGTCAGAGTCGCAACGCGCTTCGCGTCGCATCGGGCCGGGCACGAGGAGCCTGTGCAAGCAGGCGTTTGAACTCGAACAGGAGCCCACATGGCAAAGAAAATCGTCGGCTTTATCAAGCTGCAAGTACCGGCCGGCAAGGCCAATCCGTCGCCGCCCATCGGGCCGGCACTGGGCCAGCGCGGCCTGAACATCATGGAGTTCTGCAAGGCGTTCAACGCCCAGACGCAGGGCGTCGAGCCGGGCCTGGCCCTGCCCGTGGTGATCACCGCCTTCGCTGACAAGTCCTTCACCTTCATCATCAAGACGCCGCCCGCCGGCGTGTTGATCAAGAAGTCGATCAAGCTCGACAAGGGCTCGGCCAAGCCGCACGTCGACAAGGTGGGCACGATCACCCGCGCCCAGCTCGAAGAGATTGCCAAGACCAAGATGAAAGACCTCACAGCCGCCGACCTCGACGCCGCGGTGCGCACCATCGCCGGCACCGCCCGCTCCATGGGCGTGACGGTGGAGGGCCTCTGACATGACCCAACTCACCAAAAAAACCAAGGCCCTGAAGGGCAAGATCGATTCCACCAAGCTGTACCCGATTGACGCGGCCCTGGTCCTGGTCAAGGAGCACGCCACGGCCAAGTTCGATGAATCCATTGACGTAGCAGTGCAGCTCGGCATCGACGCCAAGAAGTCCGACCAGGTTGTTCGCGGCGCGGTCGTCATGCCCAACGGCACCGGCAAGACCAAGCGCGTGGCCGTGTTTGCGCAAGGTGCCAAGGCAGACGAAGCTCGCGCCGCGGGCGCCGACATCGTGGGCATGGACGACCTGGCCGCTCAGGTGAAAGCCGGCAACCTGAACTTCGACGTCGTCATCGCCTCCCCCGACACCATGCGCGTGGTCGGCACTCTGGGTCAGATCCTCGGCCCGCGCGGCTTGATGCCCAACCCCAAGGTCGGCACGGTCACGCCCGATGTGGCCCAGGCCGTGCGCAACGCCAAGGCCGGCCAGGTGCAGTTCCGGGTTGACAAGGCGGGCATCGTGCACGCCACCATCGGCCGGCGTTCGTTCGACGATGACAAGCTCAGCGGCAACCTGCGTGCGCTGATCGAAGCCTTGAACAAGAGCAAGCCGGCCACCAGCAAGGGCATCTACCTGCGCAAGGTGGCGGTGTCTTCAACCATGGGTGTGGGTGTGCGGGTGGATACCGCCACGCTGGCTGTGCAGGCGCAGGCCTGAAGAGTTTTGATTGAGGCGCGGCACGCAAGTGCGGCGCGAAGATGGTGGGCCAGGCAACAGAGTTCGCTCTGGCGCCCGGGCCATCGAAGACCGTTGGTGAGTGCGTGGCGGCTGCAAGGCCGCCGCAAAGCTCTTAATGGCGAACCCGATGCGCAGGCATGGGGTTTAAAACCAACGCAGATGGCGGCCCCGCAAAAGAGATGTTTGGTTGGTTCTTCGTTGAGCCGCCCAGGTTGTCTTGAAGGGCTGGTCGCTGCAACCGGTGTGCCGCAAGGCACGAAAGTGAGGAGTAGACCTTGAGTCTGAATCGCAACGAAAAGGCAGCCGTGGTCACGGACGTGTCGGCCCAGGCCGCGCGTTCGCAAACCCTGGCGTTGGCCGAGTACCGTGGCCTCACCGTCGACCACCTGAACAAGCTGCGCCGCGAAGCGCGCGACAAAGGCGTCTATCTTCACGTGCTGAAGAACACGCTGGCCCGTCGCGCCGTCACCGGCACGCCGTTCGAGGTGGCCGCGGGAGCCATGGTCGGCCCGCTGATCTACGGCTTTTCCGTAGACGCCGTGGCCGCGGCCAAAGTCATTGCCGACTTTGCCAAAAGCAACGACAAACTCGTGATCAAGGGCGGCGCGTACGCCGGCAAGGCGCTTGATGCCAATGGCATCAAGGCCCTGGCCGCCGTGCCCAGCCGCGAGGTGCTGCTGGCGCAAATCGCCGGCTTGCTCAAGTCGCCCATCCAGCGCATGTCTGCTGTGTTGGCGGCCTTGGCTGAAAAGCGCACCGAGCCGGCGGCGGCAGTTGAAGCCGTCGAACCCGCCGCGGCCTGAAGGCACCCCGCCCACGACAACTGAACCAACCCATCAAATTTTGAATCGAGGAATATCAAATGGCATTCGATAAAGACGCTTTCCTGACGGCCCTGGACGGCATGTCGGTGATGGACCTGAACGACCTGGTCAAGGCCATCGAAGAAAAATTCGGCGTGTCTGCCGCTTCCATGGCGGCCCCGGCCGCCGGTGGCGGCGGCGCGGCTGCCGCCGTGGTGGAAGAGAAGACCGAGTTCACCGTGATGCTGCTGGAAGCCGGCGCCAACAAGGTGCAGGTCATCAAGGCCGTGCGCGAACTCACCGGCCTGGGTCTGAAGGAAGCCAAGGATCTGGTCGACGGCGCGCCCAAGCCCGTGAAGGAAGCCATTCCCAAGGCCGATGCCGATGCAGCCTTGAAGAAGCTGGTTGACGTCGGCGCCAAGGCCGAAATCAAGTAATTCAATCGGCCCTGGCCTACTGCGCGACCCGATCTTGGCCCTGCGATGCTCGCAGTACGCAAGTACTGCTGCGCTTCTCGAACCAAGCTCGGGCCGCTCGCTACGGCCAGCATCCGATTGAATGCGCTGATTTGAGTGCAGCGCAAAGCCTCAGGGCTTTGCAGTGTTCTCTGATCCGACTGCAGAGAACCGGTTTGGTCGGGCTTCGGTGCAATGCCGGGGTTGTCCGCCAGCGGTTGGTAGTGGCCAACCACCAAGCATTGGGAAGCCCTTCCCCATCGCCAGTCGCCGACGATGCATGTCGCGGTTAGCCGCCGCACAACATGTACCAGGCACGGAGAGTTCATGGCACAAGCAACCCCCTACAGCTACACCGAGCGCAAGCGCATTCGCAAGAGCTTCGGCAAACGCGAAAGCGTCTTGAAGGTTCCCTATCTGCTGACGATGCAGCGCGAGAGCTACGTCGCGTTCTTGCAGAAGGAAGTTCCACCGTCCAAGCGCAAGCCAGAAGGCTTGCAGGCCGCGTTCATTGCCGCGTTCCCGATCACCTCGCACAACGGTTTTGTGGAGATGAAGTTCATCGAATACAACATGGCCCGCCCGGCCTTCGATGAGCGCGAGTGCCAGCAACGTGGCCTGACCTTTGCCGCCGCCGTGCGTGCCAAGTTGCAGATGATCATTTACGACCGCGAAAGCCACCCGGCCAAGGCGGTGAAAGAAATCAAGGAGCAAGAGGTCTACATGGGCGAAGTGCCGCTCATGACCGACTACGGCTCGTTCATCATCAATGGCACCGAGCGTGTCATCGTTTCGCAGCTGCACCGCTCGCCGGGCGTGTTCTTCGAGCACGACAAGGGCAAGACGCACAGCTCGGGCAAGCTGCTGTTCAGCGCGCGCATCATTCCTTACCGTGGCTCGTGGCTCGACTTCGAATTCGACCCGAAAGACATCCTGTACTTCCGTGTGGACCGCCGCCGCAAGATGCCGGTCACGATCCTGCTCAAGGCCATCGGCCTGAACCCCGAGGCCATCCTCGCGCACTTCTTCGTCAACGACAGCTTCCGCCTGCTCGACGCCGGCGCCATGCTCGAATTCGTTCCCGAGCGCCTGCGCGGCGAGGTGGCACGTTTCGACATCACCGACAAGGAAGGCAAGGTCATTGTCGAGAAAGACAAGCGCATCACGGCGCGCCACGTCAAGCTGCTTGACCAAGCCGGCACCACGCACATTACCGTTCCAGAAGACTTTTTGGTCGGTCGCATCGTGGCCAAGAACTTGATCGACGCCGACACCGGCGAGATCATGGCCAAGGCCAACGACGAGATCACCGAAGCGTTGCTGAAAAAGCTGCGCCTGGCCGGCGTGAAAGACGTGCCCTGCCTGTTCACGAATGAATTGAACCAGGGCGCCTACATCAGCCAGACGCTGGCCGCTGACGAAACGGCCGACCAGTTGGCCGCCCGCGTGGCCATCTACCGCATGATGCGCCCCGGCGAGCCGCCGACCGAAGACGCGGTGGAAGCGCTGTTCGCGCGCCTGTTCTACAACCCCGACACCTACGACCTGAGCCGCGTGGGCCGGATGAAGTTCAATGCCCGGGTCGGCCGCGACGTGCCCGAAGGCTCGATGACCTTGAGCAACGAGGACATCCTCGACGTGGTGAAGATCCTGGTCGATCTGCGCAACGGCAACGGCGAAGTCGACGACATCGACCACCTGGGCAACCGGCGCGTGCGCTGCGTGGGTGAGCTGGCTGAGAACCAGTACCGCTCGGGCCTGGCGCGCATTGAAAAGGCGGTGAAGGAACGCCTCGGCCAGGCCGAGACCGAAGCCCTGATGCCGCATGACCTGATCAACTCCAAGCCGATCAGCGCGGCGCTGAAGGAGTTCTTCGGTGCCAGCCAGTTGAGCCAGTTCATGGACCAGACCAACCCGCTGAGCGAGATCACGCACAAGCGGCGCGTCTCGGCCCTTGGCCCGGGCGGACTGACGCGCGAACGCGCCGGCTTCGAGGTGCGCGACGTGCACCCCACGCACTACGGCCGTGTGTGCCCGATTGAAACGCCTGAGGGTCCGAACATCGGCCTGATCAACTCGTTGGCGCTGTTTGCGCAGCTCAACGAGTACGGCTTTCTTGAAACGCCCTACCGGCGCGTGGGTGGCGGCAAGGTCACCAACCAGATTGACTACCTGTCGGCCATCGAGGAAGGCAAGTACGTCATCGCCCAGGCCAA
>JAYUQE010000006.1:0-6163 GCA_043756905.1 Burkholderiales bacterium
GCCGCGCCGCACAGCAGCGCCAACAACGCTGCGCCGGCGGCCAACCAGGCCCCGGCCGCACCACGCGGCACGGGCCGAGTGGCCTCCACGCCCGGGGGCAAGGGGATGGCGGCGGTGGCGGGGGGGTGGTCGCTCAATGCGGGCTCGGTGCGGGCTCGGTGCGGGCTATGTGGCCCGGGGCAGGGCGTTGATCAGCGCGACGATTGTATCGAGCGGCTCCACCAGGCCAGCAGCTCATGCAGCAGCGGCGGCACCTCGTCAACACGGCCAAAACCCAGCTCGCGCGCACGCTGCGCAATGCGCGCGTGGCTGGCCAGCGCCTGGCTGGCCGGCCAGTCCGCTGCAAGGTGATGTTTGCCGGCCAGGGCTTGCAGATGATCGATCGCCTGGCTGCTGCTGAACCACCACAAGTGCTGAACCGGGTGGGCCAAGGCGCCGCGCAACAACGCCAGTTCACCCTCACCCCACAGTGGCAGGCGGCGCCGGTAGGTGCACACGCTGCTGACTTGCGCGCCCTGCGCCGCCAACTGCTGCGCCAGCCAGTCGCGCCCGCCTTCACCTCGCACCCACAACACGCCGCGCCCGTGCCAGGCCTGCTGCGCAAGCACGGCCCACAAGGCTTCGGAATCGAACGGCGGCAGCGCCGGCACCACGATCTGCGCCGCGGGTACGCCCAGCGCGCCCAATGCGCCAGCCGTGCCCGGGCCCACGGCTGCGGCCAGCGTGTGGGCCGGCCAGCCTGTGCCGGCGGGCTGCGTGGCGAAGAAACACTGCGCGGCATTGACGCTCACGAACACGGCCAGGGCTTGATGCGGCAACGCGGCCCAGGCCTGTGCGAGATCGGGCGAACCGCCCAGCGCTTCGATATCGATCAACGGCAACGCCAAGGCCGGCACGCCGTGTGCCGCCAGCCGCTGCACCCATTCCTGCGCCTGCGCCGCAGGGCGGGTGACGATCAGGCGGGCGTCGGCCAAGGCGGTCGGCCTGCTGTCAGGCACTCAGACCGACGCCAATTGCAGGTAGCCCGCAGCGCCCGCGGCGCGCAAGCCCTCGGCCACCTCGCGGCCCAGCGCTTCGGCCTGCGCCACCGTGCTCACATTGGCATGGGCACGGTGGGCCAGCAGCGCGCGGCGAATGTCTTTGGCATCGCCCAACCTGGCCTGCAACGACAACTGCGCGCCGGCCCAGCTGGCGTGCGCGGCCAGCGGCACGCTGCAACTGCCGCCCAGGCTGCGCGAGACCTGCCGCTCGGCGGCCACGGCCAATAGCGTGGCAGGGTGCGCCAGGGTGGCCAGGCGGCCGTGCAAGGCCTGGTCAGCGGCGCGGACCTCCAAGCCCAGCGCGCCCTGGCCGGCGGCAGGCAGCATGTCGGCGGGTTCAAAGTGGCTTTGGATGCGCGCGTGCAGCCCCAGGCGCAGCAGGCCAGCGGCGGCCAGCACGATGGCGTCGAACTGGCCTTCGTCGAGCTTGCGCAAGCGCGTGTCGAGGTTGCCTCTCAACGGCTCGATGCGCAGGTCTGGCCGCAGCGCCAACAACTGTGCCGCGCGGCGCAGGCTGCTGGTGCCCACGCACGCACCTTGCGGCAGCGCCGCCAGGCTGGCGTGGCGCGGGCTCACAAAGGCGTCGCGCGGGTCTTCGCGCTCCAGCACCGCGGCCAGCACAAAGCCAGCGGGCAGCTCCATCGGCATGTCCTTGAGCGAGTGCACCGCCATGCGCGCACGGCCCTGTTCCATTGCCCATTCGAGTTCCTTGACGAACAAGCCCTTGCCGCCGATCTTTGACAGCGCCTGGTCCAGGATCTGGTCGCCGCGCGTGGTCATGCCCAGCAGGCTGCTGTCCAGGCCCAAACGCTGGCGCAACAAGCCGCGCACATGTTCGGCTTGCCACAGCGCCAGGCGGCTTTCACGGGTGGCGATGATCACGTCTTCACTCATGGCCGGCGATTATCGTGACCACCGGTCCGGCCCGCGTGCAGCCGGCGAGCCAGGCGATGATTGGTAACATGGTTACGTCAATGGAAGGACGATTCATGCGCACACCCTCGCCCCGCAAGCCGAGCCCGGCGGCGTTGAATTCACGCCCATCCAAGAGGGTGGCCGGCGACAGCGCGGACAAGAACCAGCCTCTGGTTGAGGATATTCGGTTACTCGGCCGCATCATCGGCGACGTGATCCGCGAGCAGGAAGGCGCTCCCGCCTTCGAGCTCATCGAGCGCGTGCGCAAGCTCTCGGTGGCCTACCGCCTGAAGCAGGACGCCAGCGCCGGGCGCGTGCTCGACCGCGTGCTGAAGAACCTGTCGCTCGACCAGACGGTGAGCGTGGTGCGCGCCTTCAGCTACTTTTCGCACCTGGCCAACATCGCCGAAGACCGCCACCATGTGCGCCGCCGCCTGCACCATGAAGCGCAGGGCCACCTGCAAGAAGGCAGCCTGGGCGTGTGCTTCGAGCGCCTGCACCGCGCCAACCTGCACGCCACTGAAATTGCCCAGGCGCTGGGCCAGGCCTACATCGCGCCGGTGCTCACCGCCCACCCCACCGAGGTGCAGCGCAAGAGCATCCTCGACGCCGAGCGCGCCATCGCCGAACTGGTGGGCCAGCGCGACGGCCTGCACACCGAGCGCGAACTGGCCGAGAACACCGCGCTGATCCGTGCGCGCGTGACGCAACTGTGGCAAACGCGGATGCTGCGCACGGCCAAGTTGAGCGTGGCCGACGAGATCGAGAACGTGCTGAGCTACTACCCGGCCACCTTCCTGCGCCAGATTCCGCGCCTGTACCGCGAAGTGGAAGACGCCCTGCCCGGCCGCCGTGTGCCCACCTTTTTGCGCATGGGCCACTGGATCGGCGGCGACCGCGACGGCAACCCCAACGTGGCCGCGCCCGCGCTGCGCCGGGCCCTGGCGCGCCAGGCCGAAACCGCGCTGCGCTTTTATCTCACTGAGGTGCATGAGCTGGGCGCCGAGCTGTCGATGTCCGCACTGCTCGCACCCGTCTCAACCGCGATGCAGGCCCTGGCCGACCGATCCCCCGACCACAACGAACACCGCAGCGACGAGCCCTACCGCCGCGCCTTGATCGGCATGTACGCCCGCCTGGCTGCCACATTGCAAACGTTAACCGGCACCGAGGCGCTGCGCCATGCCGTGGCACCGAGCCAGGCGTACGCCAGCCCTGATGAGTTGGCGCAAGACCTGGGCGTGATCGAAGCCTCGCTGCGCGGCCACGCCGCCGGCGCGTTGGTGGCGCCGCGGCTGGCGCCGCTGCAGCGCGCGGTGGAAGTCTTCGGCTTTCATCTGGCCACGCTCGATCTGCGCCAAAGCTCCGACAAACATGAAGCCGTGGTGGCCGAGCTGCTGCGCGTGGCGCGCATCGAGCCCGGCTATTCAAGCCTGAACGAGGCCCAGCGCATCGAGCGGCTGCTGGCGCTGCTCAATGATGCGCGGCCGCTGCGCGTGCACGGCGCGGCCTATTCCGAGCTGGCGCAAAGCGAACTCGGCGTGTTCGAGGCCGCGGCCGAACTGCGCGCCGCGCACGGCCCGCACAGCATCCGCCACGCCATCATTTCGCACACCGAAAGCGTGAGCGATTTGCTCGAAGCCCTGCTGCTGCACAAGGAATGCGGCCTGCTCACCGGCACGTTGGACGCTGCGGCGCACAGCGCCTTGATCGTGGTGCCGCTGTTTGAAACGATTGACGACCTGCGCCGCGCGCCGCAGATCATGGCGGCCTACTTCGCCCTGCCCGGCATCTTGCCGCTGCTCAAGCGCAGTGCGGTCGAGGCCGCGCCGGTGCAGGACATCATGCTGGGCTACAGCGACAGCAACAAGGACGGCGGCTTCTTCACCAGCAACTGGGAGCTGTACCGCGCCGAGACGGCCCTGGTCGAGTTATTTGATTCGTTAGAACCTGAGCATGGCATTCGCCTGCGCCTGTTCCACGGCCGCGGCGGCACGGTGGGCCGCGGCGGCGGGCCGAGCTACCAGGCGATCCTGGCGCAGCCGCCGGGCACGGTGCGCGGCCAGATCCGCCTGACCGAGCAAGGCGAGGTCATCAGCTCGAAGTATGCGCATCCCGACATTGGCCGGCGCAACCTCGAAACGCTGGTGGCGGCCACGCTCGAAGCCACCTTGCTGCACCCGACGCAAAGTGCCACCAAGGCTCATCTGCAGGCGGCCGCCGAGATCAGCGAACTCAGCTTCCAGGCCTATCGCAAGCTCGTGTACGGCACGCCCGGCTTCACCGACTATTTCTTCGCCACCACGCCGATCCGCGAAATTGCCGAACTGCACATCGGCTCACGCCCGGCCATGCGCCCGAAGGACGGCAAGCTGCAACGCGCGATCGAAGACCTGCGCGCCATTCCCTGGGGCTTCTCATGGGGCCAGTGCCGCATGGCCCTGCCCGGGTGGTGCGGCTTTGGCTCGGCCATCGACGCCTTCTTGATCGACGCCGCCACGCGCGAACCCCGCCTGGCCCTGCTGCGCAAGATGCACCAGGCCTGGCCCTTCTTTCGCACCCTGCTGTCCAACCTGGACATGGTGCTGGCCAAGAGCGACTTGCGCATCGCCGCGCGCTATGTGAGCCTGGCCGAAGACCAGCGCAGCGCCAAGCGCATCTTCGGTTTGCTGCGCGCCGAGTGGCAGCGCACCGATGCCGCCTTGACCCTCATCACCGGCGAAGCGCAACGCCTGCAAAGCAATGCGGCGCTGGCGCGTTCCATCGAACACCGCTTCCCGTACATCGTCCCGCTGCACCACTTGCAGGTGGAGTTGATGCGCCGCTATCGCGCCAGGAAGATCGGGCTGGGTGATGACGATGCCGATGCGCGCATGAAGCGCGGCATTCACATTTCGATCAATGGCATTGCGGCGGGGTTGAGGAACACGGGGTGAGCTTGGCCATGCCGTCATCGTGCTGGCGCCATTCGAAAGCGACGTGATGAGCAGCGAACTGCGCATCCTCATCGTTGGCGGCTACGGCATCTTTGGTGCACGCTTGGTGGACTTGCTTGAACACGAGCCACGCCTGACTTTGCTGGTGGCGGGCCGCTCGTTCGCACGCGCCCAGGTGGCTTGCCAAGCGCGGGGTAAGGCCAACGCGCAAGTCGAACCCGTTGAGTTTGACCGCAGCCAGCACGGCGCCGCGCAGTTGTCGGCCATGCGCCCGCACGTGGTGGTTGATGCCAGCGGCCCATTCCAGGCCTATGGCGGCCAGGCCTATCGTTTGATCGAGGCCTGCATCGCGGCGGGCGTGCACTACCTCGACCTGGCCGATGGTTCCGAATTCGTCAACGGCGTGGCACGCATGGATGAAGCGGCAAAGGCGGCGAAGGTGTGGGCCTTGGCGGGCGCATCAAGCTTCCCGGTGCTCACTGCTGCCGTGGTGCGGCGCCTGGCGCAAGGCATGCTAACGGTTGAAAGCATTCAAGGCGGCATTGCGCCGTCGCCCTACGCCGGTGTGGGCCTGAACGTCATCCGCGCCATTGCCAGCTATGCCGGCCAGCCCATTCAACGCCAGCGTGGCGGCGCCCTGCAGCTTGGCCACCCTTTCACTGAACACAGGCGTTTCGTCATCAACGTGCCCGGGCGCATGCCGCTGCGCAGCACGCTGTTTTCGTTGGTTGATGTACCCGATCTGCGCGCACTGGCCGAACAGTGGCCCGGGGTTCGCAGCGTGTGGATGGGCGCCGGCCCCGTGCCCATCGCGCTGCATCGCACGCTCATTGCCTGCGCCTGGTTGGTACGCTGGCGCTTGTTGCCCGGCCTGTCCTGGTTGGCGCCTCTCATGCACGGTGTGGCCAACCGGGTGCGCTGGGGTGAACACCGCGGCGGCATGTTTGTGCAAGTGAACGGGCGCGGCGTTGATGGCCAGGCCATGGCCCGCGAGTGGCACCTCCTGGCCGAGGGCAACGACGGGCCCTTGATACCGTGCATGGCGGCTGCGGCCTTGGTGCACAAGTTGCTGGCTGGGCATGCCGTCGCACCCGGCGCGCGTGCCGCCATTGGCGAGCTTGAGTTGCCCGACTACGAAGCGCTGTTTGCCGTGCGAACGATCTACACCGCGGTGCGCCAAACCACGCCCACGGTACCCGCGCCGCTGTTCCGCAGCCTGCTGGGCGATGCGTTCGAGCGCTTGCCGCGCGCGGTTCAGTGGGCGCACAGCGT
>JAYUQE010000007.1:0-17835 GCA_043756905.1 Burkholderiales bacterium
CGGCGCCCTCTGATCTGCATCTACGTGCCGCCGGGCAAACTGGATGCAGCTACGATGAGCCATGCACGACCACGACCACGATCACGCCGACCACAGCGAGCTTGGCCCGATGGAGCTGCGTGTGCGTGCCCTGCAAACGCTGCTCACCGAAAAGGGCTACATCGACCCCGCCGCGCTCGACGAGTTGGTGCAGACCTATCAAACTCGCATCGGCCCGCGCAACGGCGCGCGCGTGGTGGCCCGGGCCTGGTCTGACCCCGCTTACGCCGCCTGGCTGGCCAGCGACGCCACCGCAGCGATCGCGTCCATGGGTTATGGCGGGCGCCAAGGCGAGCACATGGTGGCGCTGTTCAACACCCCCACCCTGCACCATCTGGTGGTGTGCACGCTGTGCAGTTGCTACCCCTGGCCGGTGCTCGGCCTGCCGCCCACCTGGTACAAGAGCGCGCCGTACCGTTCGCGCGTGGTGCGCGAGCCGCATGCCGTGTTGGCCGATTTCGGCGTCACGCTGGCACCCGAGGTGGCGTTGCGCGTGGTGGATTCCACCGCCGAAGTGCGCTACCTGGTGGTGCCCATGCACCCCGACGGCACAGAAGGCTTGAGCGAAGAAGAGCTGGCCGCCTGGGTGACGCGCGATTCGATGATCGGCACCGGCTTGCCCCAAAGGCCAGCGCCAGCGCCGCAATGAACTACCTCAGCCATGCCGACCTGGGCGGCCGGCGCGAAACGCGGCCCGTGCAGCCTGAACCTGAAGGCGAGTTGTTCCACGCGAGCTGGGAGCCCGTTGTGCTGGCGCTGACGCTGGCCATGGGTGCCACCGGCAAGTGGAACATCGACACGAGCCGCAGCGTGCGCGAAACCTTGCCCGCCTATGCAGGCATGAGTTATTACGAGATCTGGCTGACCGCGTTGGAGCGGCTGATCACCCGACACGGCCTGGCCAGCGGCGACGAGTTGGCACAGGGCCATTCGCAGTTGCCGCCACAGCCCGTGCCACGCAAGCTGCACGCCGCCGCTGTGGCCGCCACGCTGGCCCATGGTGCGCCGTCGCAGCGCCCGGCCCCGGCAGCGGCGCGTTTTGCACAAGGTGATGTGGTGCGCACCCGCGCCGCAGCCGCCGACCATCACACCCGGCTGCCAGCCTATGCGCGCGGCCAGCTTGGCCGCATTGAACGGGTGCTGGGCGCGCATGTCTTCGCCGACACGCATGCCCAGGGCCTGGGCGAGCAGCCGCAGTGGCTGTACACCGTGGTCTTTGACGGCGCGGCACTGTGGGGCAGCGGCGCGGCACTGCAGGTGAGCATCGACGCTTGGGAACCCTACCTGGAGCCGGCATGACGCCGGACCTCAACGCCGCCGAGCCGCAGTTCAGCGAACCCTGGCAAGCCCAGGCCTTTGCCATGGTGTTGGCCTTGCATCAACGTGGCCTGTTCACCTGGCCCGAGTGGGCCGCCGCGCTGGCCGCGCGCATTGCCCAGGCCCAGGCCGAGGGCGACCCCGACCATGGCGACACTTACTACCAGCATTGGCTGGCCGCCCTGGAAGACCTGCTCGGCGCCAAGGGCCTGGCCGCGGCCGCTGAATTGCAGCGCCATGAGCGAGCCTGGGGCCAGGCCGCGCAGCGCACACCGCATGGCCAGCCGATCGAACTGCAAGCCGCCGATTACCCTGGTGCCTCCTGATGTGTCGCGCCTGGCGTGCAACACCACACTGGCTCAACCTTTGTGCTGTAACTTGGCGAACGCCGCCGCCAGTGCACCTGCCGGCGCGGCCGGCGCCGGGCCGCTGGGCGCAGCGCGCTCACCACGCCCGGCCGGCGTGAAGGCGTTGCCCGGCGCCGCACGCTGCGCGGGCGCATCGAGCTTCATGCTCAGCGCGATGCGTTTGCGCGCGAGATCGACTTCCAACACACGCACCTTGACGATGAGGCCGGTCTTCACCACCTCGCGCGCATCGTTGACGAAGCGGTTGCTGAGCTGGCTCACATGCACCAGGCCGTCCTGGTGCACACCCAGGTCGACGAAGGCGCCGAACTGCGCCACGTTGGTCACCGTGCCTTCGAGCAGCATGCCGGGTTGCAAATGCTTCAGCTCGCTCACGCCGTCATTGAAGCGCGCAACCTTGAAGTCGGGCCGCGGGTCGCGCCCGGGTTTTTCAAGCTCGGCCAAGATGTCTTTGACGGTGATGGCACCAAAGCGCGCATCGGCAAACTGCTCGGGCTTGAGCGCCTTCAACACATCACTGCGGCCCATCAGCTCAGCCACCGGCCGGCCCGTGGCGGCCAGCAGCTTTTGCACCACCGGGTAGGTTTCGGGGTGCACGCCGGTGGCGTCGAGCGGGTCATCACCATCGTTAATCCGCAAGAAACCCGCGGCCTGCTCGAAGGTGCGCAGACCCAGGCCCGCCACTTCGAGCAACTGCTTGCGCGAGCCAAAGCGCCCTTGCGCATCGCGCCAGCGCACGATGCTGCCGGCCACCGTGGCGCTCAGGCCCGACACGCGGGCCAGCAGCGGCACTGAAGCCGTGTTCAAGTCAACGCCCACGCCGTTGACACAGTCTTCCACCACGGCGTCGAGCGAACGCGCCATGGCCGCCTGGTTCACGTCGTGCTGGTACTGGCCCACGCCGATGCTGCGCGGGTCGATCTTCACCAGCTCGGCCAGCGGGTCTTGCACGCGCCGGGCGATGCTCACCGCGCCGCGCAGGCTCACGTCCAGATCGGGCAACTCGTTGCTGGCCACTTCACTGGCCGAATAGACCGAGGCGCCGGCTTCGCTGACCACCACTTTTTCAATGCGCTGTTCAGGTTGAAGCTGCGCGATGCGTTGGATGAGATCGGCGGCCAACTGATCTGTTTCGCGGCTGGCCGTGCCGTTGCCGATGGCCACCAGGTTCACGCCATGCGCCTGCGCCAGCCGCGCCAGTTCATGCAAGGCGCCTGCCCAATCGCGCCTCGGCTCGTGGGGGAACACCGTGCTGGTGGCCAGCACCTTGCCCGTGGCACTGACCACCGCCACCTTCACGCCGGTGCGGATGCCCGGATCCAGCCCCATCACCACGCGCCGGGTGGCGGGCGCGGCCAGCAGCAGGTCGCGCAGGTTGTCGGCAAAGACCTTGATGGCCACGGTTTCAGCGGCTTCACGCAAGCGTGCGAACAGGTCGCGCTCCAGGCTCAGCGACAGCTTCACGCGCCAGGCCCAGGCCACGCATTTGCGTAGTAAATCGTCCGCGGGCCGGCCGCGGTGGGCCCAGCCGATGTGCAGCGCGATGCGGCTTTCGGCGGCCGTGGGCTGGCCCGGCGGTGGCGGCTCGCCCAGGCCCAGGCTGGCATCAAGGATCTGCAGGCTGCGGCCGCGAAACACCGCCAACGCGCGGTGCGACGGCACCTTGTTGATGGGCTCAGCGTAATCGAAATAGTCGCGGAACTTGGCCACCTCGGCGGCGTTCTCATCCTGCCCGGCCACCTTGCGTGACACGAACTGCGCTTGCGCCCAAAGCCATTCGCGCAGGCTGCTCACCAGCGCGGGGTCTTCGGCCCAGGCTTCGGCCAGCAGGTCGCGCACGCCGTCGAGCACGGCGCCGGCATCGGCAAAGCCGGCTTCGGGGTTGATGAACTTAACTGCTTCTTCCCGCGGCACATGTTGCGGATCGGCCAGCAGCGCTTCGGCCAACGGCGCCAGGCCGGCCTCGCGCGCCGCCATGCCCTTGGTGCGGCGCTTGGGCTTGTAGGGCAGGTAGATATCTTCCAGCTCCTGCTTGGTGGCGCAGGCGTGGATGGCGGCGCGCAATTCGGGCGTGAGCTTGGCCTGCGAATCGATGCTTTGCAGCACGGTGTTGCGCCGCTCGCTCAGTTCACGCAGGTAGACCAGGCGGGTGTCGAGTTCGCGCAGTTGCACGTCGTCCAGGGCGCCGGTGGCTTCCTTGCGGTAGCGGGCGATGAAGGGCACGGTGGCGCCGCCGTCGAGCAGGTCTACCGCCGCTTGCACCTGGCTGGCTTGGCACTTCAGTTCAGCGGCAATTTGTTGGGCAATCGGGTTCAATTTTTGGCTGGTCGTAGCAAGGGCGGCGCAGTGTGCCACGGCCTGCCATGCCAGATGCCACCTGTGCCCCGCCAGGCGCTCAAGCCCGCCCGGCGCCGCGCCGATACCCCGCCATGACAAACCGTGCCCGGTGGTTTCAACCCGCGCGCACCACCCGGGCGGGCGGCGGGCGGGGCCGCACGCGCGCAGGCCGAACGCCATGCTGCTGCAAGCCCTGATCGCCGCACTCGGCGCCTGGGTGGCGCTGGACCTGGCGCGCCGCCTGGGGCCCGGCGCGCCGGCCCTGCGCAGGCCCGAGGCATGGCGCTGGCTGGCCGCAGCGGCGCTGGTGTTGGGCAGCACGCTGTGGGCGCTGCAAGTGCTGGGCATTCAGGCCCTGGCGCTGCCGTTTACAGCCGGCGTTCACACCCTGGGCAGCCTGGCCGGCTGGGCCTTGGGCAGCGCTGTGTGCGCCGCGGCACTGGCCTGCGCCAGCCGCGCCGGCACACTGGCCAGCGCCGGGCTCGCCGTCGCGCCCGCCACCGTGGCTGCCGCTGCGCTGCTGGCGCTGGCCGCATTGGCCAGCCAGGCGTTCGCCCTGGTCAGCCTGGGTTTGCAACCGGCCCCGGTGTGGAGCCTGAAGCACCTGCTTGCCGCTGGCGTGTGCAGTGTGGCCGGTGGCCTGGCGGCCATGGTGCTGTGGCGCCACGCGCATCACAGCGGCGCAGCCCAGGCCCGGGCGGCGCAGGCCGGCTTCGCGCTGCTGCTGGCCGTGGCCTGGGTGGGCAGCCAGCGCTTGATGTTTGCCATGCTCGACCCGCTGGCGCTGGACGCCTCGGCCCATGAAGACCAGTTGCCGCTGCCCAAACTGCACCTGCTGGCCGCGGTGGCTGTGCCACTGTTGCTGGCCATGGTGGGCGGCTTTTCGGTGCTTGAAGCACGCCTGCGCACGGCGCTGGCGCAGGCCCGCAACGCCTTGACCGCCCAGCACCATCAAGACCATGCCACTGGCCTGCCCAACCGCGCCTGGCTCGACGAAGCCTTGGCCCGCGCCGTTGCCACGGCCGATGCGCAGGGCGCGATGCTGGCCTTGCTGTACATCGGGCTGGACGGCTTTCGCCCGGTGAATGAGCTGCTGGGCCAGGCCGGCGGCGACCGCATGCTCGGCGCCATCGGCCAGCGTTTGCACGCCCTGGCCAGCCCTTACCTGGTGGCGCGCCAAGGTGGCGATGAGTTCGTGCTGCTGATGCACCAGGGCGTCAGCCGCGACACAGTGATGACGCTGGCCACCCTGGTGCTGCAAAGCGTGGGCGTGCCCCATGTGGAAGCCGGCCTGCAGGCCAGCGTGAGCTGTTCGATCGGCATTGCGCTGTACCCCGAGCACGGCACCGCGGCGAACTTGATGTCGCACGCCAACGTGGCCATGCGTGCGGCCAAGCGGCTGGGCGGCGCGTCGTATTCGTTCTTCGATGCGCGCAATGTGGAGCGCGCGCGTGAACAAGGCGAACTGCTGCGCGACCTGCGCCTGGCCCTGGCGCGCAACGAGTTGCAGCTTGTCTACCAGCCCAAGATTCACGCGCCCAGCGGGCAGATCACCGGCGTGGAAGCCTTGATACGCTGGAACCACCCGCAGCGCGGCGTGGTCAGCCCGGTGGTCTTCGTGCCGGTGGCCGAGCGCTACGGGCTGATCAACGCCCTGGGCGACTGGGTCATCGATGAAGCCTGCCGCCAGGCCGGCGCCTGGCGCGACAGCGGCCTGCGCATGCGCGTGGCGGTGAACCTGTCGGTGCACCAGCTCAACCAGGCGCAACTGGTGGCCAAGATCGCCGCAGCCTTGCAGCGCCACGCCATCCAGCCGCACTTGCTAACCTGTGAGATCACTGAGTCGGTGGCGCTGGAAAACACGCCCGACATCGCGCGCACCTTCGCGCAGTTGTCTCAGTTGGGCGTGCACCTGTCGATCGACGACTTCGGCTCGGGCTATTCCAGCCTGGGCACGCTGCGCAAGCTGCCGGCCAATGAATTGAAGATCGATCGCAGCTTCGTGCTCGACCTGGAAACCAGCGAAGACGCGCGCAAGGTGGTGGCCCATGTGGTGGACCTGGCCAAGTCTCTGCACCTGCAAGTGGTGGCCGAAGGCGTGGAAACCGAGGCGCAATACCAGGTGCTGCGCCAGTTGGGCGTGGACCAGGTGCAGGGCTACTGGTTTGCCATGCCGATGTCGGCCAAGGCGCTGGAGTCGTGGGCCATCAACGACACGGGGCCGAAGGAAATCGAGTTCCGCGATTCCTTGTTCGCGGGTGAAAGCCTGGTCATGCCGCTGTAGCCCGCGCCGTGCGGTCAATGGCCACCTTCTTGCCGAACCCCGGCTCGATGCGCACCAGCGCCGTGGCCACGAACGACGGCAGCGTGGCCACGCAGACCCAGATGAAAAAGCCCTCGTACCCCAGCCGCTCTTGCAGCCAGCCCGCGGCCATGCCGGGCAGCATCATGCCCAGGGCCATGAAGCCGGTGCACAGCGCGTAGTGGGCGGTCTGGTGTGTGTTCGGCGCAGCCGCCGGCCCGGGTGCCTGCGCCACCATCAGCATGAACACCAAGTAGGCGGTGAAGCCGAAGCCATAGCCGAACTGCTCGATGGCCAGACCGGTGCTCACCCACCACAAGCTGCTCGGCTGCCACGCGGCCAAGGCCACGAACACCAGGTTGGGCAGGTGCATGCAAATGATCATGGGCCATAACATGCGCTTCAAGCCGACGAGCGAAATCACCCAGCCGCCGAGCAGGCCGCCCAGCGTCAAGGCGGCGATGCCCACGCTGCCGTAGGCCAGGCCCACGTCCTGCGTCTTCAACCCCAGGCCGCCGAGCGTAGTGGGGTCGAGCAGAAACGGCGTCACCAGCTTGAGGGCCTGCGCCTCGGCCAGGCGTGTGAGCAACAGGAAGGCCAGGATGCGCCCGATGCCCGGCTGCGCGAAGAACGTGGCGAACACATGCAGAAAGTCCGCCCCGAAACGCAGACCCGGCAACGCTTTCTGGTCGGCCACCGGGTGCGGCAGGGCCCAGGCGTGGTACGCAGCCAGCGCGGCGTACGCCACGCCCAGGCCGCCAAACACGCCGGCCCAGGCCGTTGCGGCCTGGCCGGTGAAGTCGTGCAAGCTGCCGGCCAGGTAGACCAGGCCGCCCTGGCCGCCGATCATGGCCAGGCGATAGAACAGGCTGCGCACGCCCACGAACGCCGCCTGTTCGCCAGGGTTCAGGGCCAGCATGTAAAAACCGTCGGCCGCGATGTCGTGCGTGGCCGAGGCAAAGGCCAGCAGCCAGAACACGGCCAGGCTCATTTGCAGGAACTTCGGGCCCGGCAGGGTCAGCGCCACCACGGCCAGGGCAGCGCCGAGCGCAAATTGCAAAGCCACGATCCACCCGCGTTTGCGCCCCAGCAAATCCACCAGCGGGCCCCACAGCGGCTTGATCACCCACGGCAGGTACAGCCAGCTTGTGTACAGCGCGATGTCGGTGTTGCCCACGCCCAGGTTCTTGTACATCACCACGCTGAGCGTCATCACCACCACATAAGGCAGGCCCTGGCCGAAGTACAGCGTGGGCACCCAGCGCCACGGTGTGGTGGCGTGCGAGGTGGCAGGCGAAGCTTGATTCATGGCTGAAGCGGCGCGGTGATCATAGGAGCGCGTTGCGGTGGCGCACGCTCATTGGTATTCACCGATTGGCGGCTCGGAACCCGGCCGCAACACTTTGGCGAACAACGACCCATGGAGCCGCATCTTGAAACTGAAAGCCATCGTTCGTGCCATCGCCCTGGTCGGCGTGGCCGCGCCCGTTCTGGCGCAGAACAGCGGCGCGCCGCAACGCGTTGAGATCACCGGGTCGAGCATCAAGCGCATTGCCGCCGAAGGCGCGCTGCCGGTGCAGGTGATCACGCGCCAGGAACTGCAGGAGCAAGGCATCGTCACCGCCGAGCAACTGATCAACGCGCTCAGCGTCAACGGCAACGGCATGGACAACCTGGCCAGCAATGCTGATGTCGGCGCCGGCACGGCACGCGGCAGCAATGGCCTTTCTGCGGCCAACCTGCGCGGCCAGGGCTCGTCGAACACGCTGGTGCTCGTGAACGGCCGGCGTGTGGCGGCGCACGGTTTGAACGGCGGCATCGTCGATCTGAACTCGATTCCGATGGCCGCACTCGATCGCATCGAAATTCTCAAGGACGGTGCCTCGGCCATCTACGGCACCGATGCCATCGGCGGCGTCATCAACTTCATCACGCGCAAGAACTTCAGCGGCCTCGAAGCGCAGGTGTTCACCGACCTCACGCAACACGGCGGCAGCAATATCACGCGCGCCAACGTCACCGGCGGCTTCGGCGACCTCGACCGCGACAGGTTCAACCTGCTGGTGTCGCTGAACCGCACCGAAAACAAGGCCCTGCGTGGCGACCAGCGCGACTTCGTCAACACCTTCCAGCCCGACCGCGGTTTGTCGGTCGATACACGCGGCACGCCGTTCGCCACCGTGTTCCCGATCAGCAGCGTGCAAAACGGTTTGCAGCGCGACAACATCAATGCCGCCGGCCGCGGCGCCGGCCCCATTCAACCCGGCACCACGCAGGCTATGAGCGGCGGCATCAATGTGCTCGACCTGCCCGGCCAGGCCGGCTGCAATTCGCTGCCCGGCATGGACGCCTACAACGAAGTGCTGTGGGCCACGGCCAGCGCCAAATGGGCCTGCGCCTGGGACACCGGCCGCGCCGCGGTGCTGCAGCAGCCGCTGACCAACACCAACCTGGTCGCGCGCGGCACGCTGCGCCTGGGCGAACACCAGTTGCATGCTGAATTCACCGGCGCGCGCACCGAATCGGCCAAGACGTTTTCGGCCAACCAGATTTCCAGCAGCACCTCCACCACCAGCCAGTTGCGCGACCTCACCTACCCCAGCACGGGCAGCTCGTACAACTACGTCTTCGACCGCCTGGTGGCCGTGTTCCCCACGATTGCGGCCAACCGCGGCCTGCCGCTGGCGTTCCGCTGGCGCTGCCTGGAGTGCGGCCCGCGGCAGATTGACACCCAGTCGGACACGCAGCGCTTGCTGGTCGGCGCCGATGGCCCGTTGATCGGCGGCTGGGACTATCGCGTTGGCTATGCCACAGCCACCAGCGACGGCACGTCAACGCTCGGCAACGGCTACTTCTACGGCGTTGAACTGGCCAACCTCATCAAGACCGGCGTGCTCAACCCGTTCGTGCTGCCCGGCCAGACGCAAACGCCCGAGGCCCTGGCCGCCCTGGCCGCCATTTCGGCCAACGGCACCACGCTGTATGGCGGCAAGGTCACCATGACCCAGGCCGATGCCACGGCCAGCGGCCCGCTGTTCCGCCTGCCCGGCGGCGAGGTGATGGCCGCGGTGGGGCTGGACAAGCGCGTCGAGAAGTACCGCTTCAACGGCAACGCCACCGGCCTGGCCACACAGAACCGAATCTTCAATGCGCCGTTCGACAGTGTGAACACGCTGGACACGGTCAAGCGTGACATCGACGCCTTCTTTGCCGAAGTGCAAATACCGGTGGCCCGGCAGCTTGAGTTCACCGTTGCGGGCCGGCAAGACAAGTACACGGGCTTCGGCACCACCACCAACCCGAAGCTTTCGCTGCGCTTCACGCCGCTGCCCAACCTGATCACCCGGGCCTCGTATAACGAAGGTTTCCGGGTGCCGACCTTCGCGCAGCAGTTCTTTGGCGTCACCATTTCGCCCACCAGCGGCGCCACCATCGTCGACCCGGCCAAGTGCCCCACGCTGCTGGTCGATGCCACCAAACCCGGCTGCGAATCGATCAACCCCAACACCTTGTTCGGCGGCAAGCCCGACCTCGGCCCCGAGCGCAGCCGGCAATGGACGGCCGGCTTCGTGTGGGCGCCGGTGAACAACGTCAGCGTCGGCGCTGACCTGTGGCACATCCGCAAACTCGGCACCATCCAGAGCCTGAGCGTGGCGCAGTTGATCGCCAATCACGCGCTGTTCCCAGAGGCCTTTGTCTACACCAACGGCGTGCTCACCACCATCGACACGCGCTGGATCAACGCCGGTGAAACCATCACCAAGGGCCTGGACGTCACCGCGCGCGCCAACGGCGCGGTGTTCAGCGGCCGGTGGGGTGCAACGTTCGAGGGCACTTACCTGCTCGACAAGCGTTCGCGCCTGCTCACCAGCGCGCCGTTCGGGCCGAGCGAGGTGGGCGTGTTCACGCGCACGGGCGATCTGGGTATTCGCTGGAAATACTCGCTCACCGGCAGCTACACGCAGGGCGCGTGGACGACCACGCTGACCCAACTCTTCCGTAACGGCTACAAAGACGCGGTGCTGCCCGGCGTGGCCAACGGCAGCGTGGTGCCGCCCAACTGGCACCCCAACGTGTCCGACTATTCACTCATCAACGCCAGCGTCAACTACAAGGGCATCCAGAACCTGGGCCTTACGTTCGGCATCAAGAACCTGCTGGACAAAGACCCACCATTCAGCGCCGTGTATGACACCAACACCGGCGCCGGCAGCTCGTGGGAGCCGCGTGTGGCCGACCCGCGTGGCCGCTCGTTCACCGTCACGCTGGACTACAAGTTCTTCTAACCTATCAGGTCACTGAACACGTTTGATCCACTGCGAGCACATCTCCAGCCACCCGGACTTCCGCGCCCTGGCCAGCCTGCATGGCGTGGGTTTCGACCTGCGCTATGCCGGCCCGCACAACTTCGCCGGCCGCGTGCTCTACCAGGGGCTCGATTGCGCCTGGCTGCGCCGCGAAGCCGCCGCCGGGCTGGAGGAAGCCGCTGTCTGGTTGCGCAGCGCGCGGCCGGGCTACCGGCTGTTGGTGCTGGATGCGCTGCGCCCGCAGCGCGTGCAAGAGCAGATCTGGGCCGAGGTGGTGGGCACGCCGGCGCAGGCCTACTTCGCCAACCCGCAGGGCGGCTCGATCCATTCCTTCGGCATGGCGGTCGACGTAACCCTGCTCGACGCCGAAGGCGCCGAGGCCGACATGGGTTCGGCCTTCGATGAAATGAGCCCACGCTCGCACCCCGCGCTCGACGCCGAGCACCTGGCCCTGGGCGTACTGAGCGCAGCGCAGATCACCGAGCGCGGCTGGCTGCATGCCGCCATGGCGCGCGGCGGCTTTCGCGGCATCAGCACCGAGTGGTGGCACTTCGACCAGGGCGACCGCGTCGCCGTGCGGCGCGACTTGCCGCGCGTGTATTGAGTCAACTCAATCGTTATGACGTGGCGCAACCCCTTGGCAGCAGCGGTGCTGGCCATGGCGTTGTGCAGCGCTGCGGCGCAGGCACCACCCGCCCCCAAGGTGCTGCGCCTGGCCATGCAAAGCGAAACCGGGTTCGACCCGGCGCGCGTGGGCGATGCGCGCTCGTTCCAGATCATTGCCCACATCTTCGAGCCGCTGCTGCAATACGACCCGCTGGCGCGGCCGGCCAAGCTGCGGCCCGCCACCGCCGCCGACTTGCCTGAATCGTCGGCCGACTTCCGCACCTGGACGATTCACCTCAAGCCCGGTATTTATTTCACGGCTGACCCGGCCTTCGGCGGCAAGCCGCGCGAACTGGTGGCCGCCGACTACGCCTACAGCATCAAACGCCTGGCTGACCCGGCCAACAAGAGCCCGGGCTGGAGCTCGATGGAGCAGGCCGGCATCAGCGGCCTGCTGGCGCTGCGCCGCGAGGCACTCGACCAGAAGAGACCGTTCGATTACGACAAGCCCATCGCCGGCTTGCAGGTGCTGGGCCGCCACACGCTGCGCTTTGCACTCGACGCCGGCCGCCCGCGCTTCCCGCAATGGCTGGCCGAAACCGCCACCGCTGCCGTGGCGCGTGAAGTGATCGAAGCCCACGGCGAACTCAGCATGCAGCACCCCGTGGGCACCGGGCCGTTCAAGCTGGTGGAATGGCGCCGCGCGTCGCGCATCGTGCTCGAACGCAACCCCGCTTACCGCGAGGTGTTCTACGACGCCGCACCCGGGCCCGAAGACCGGGAAGGCCAGACCATGCTGGCCAAACTGAAGGGCAAGCGCGTGCCCATGGTCGACCGCGTGGAAGTGGCCATCATCGACGAAGACCAGCCGCGCTGGTTGTCGTTCCTCAACGGCGAGGCCGATTGGGCGCTGGTGCCCGACACCTTCACCCACCTGGCCTTGCCCGGCGGGCAACTGGCCCCCTACCTGGCACGGCGCGGCGTGCAGGTTGATCGGGTGGTCATACCCGCCACCTACTACACGATGTTCAACATGGAACACCCCGTGGTGGGCGGCTATGCGCCGGCGCAGGTGGCGCTGCGCCGCGCCATCGGGCTGGCCATCGACGTGGAGCGCGAAATCAAACTGCTGCGCTACAACTCGGCGGTGCCGGCGCAGTCACCAGTAACGATTCACATGAGCGGCTTTGATGCCGCCTGGCGCAGCGAGATGAGCGAGTACAGCCCGGCCAAGGCGCGCGCGCTGCTCGACCAGTACGGGTACGTTGATCGCGATGGCGACGGTTGGCGCGAGCTGCCCAATGGCCAGCCGCTGCTGCTGGAAATGGCCACCCAGCCAGCGCAGGACACACGCCGCTACGACGAACTGATGAAGCGCGACATGCAGGCCATTGGCTTGCGCATCGAATTCCGCGCCGCGCAGTGGCCCGAGCAGTACAAGGCCGCGCGCGCCGGCAAACTGATGATGTGGAGCGTGAGCGGCCGCGCCGGCGCCCCCGACGGCGTGCAAGGCCTGTTGCGCTATGACGGCGCGGCGGCCGGTGGCATGAACCTGGCGCGCTTCGACCTGCCCGCCATGAACGAGCTGCTGGCGCAACTTCAGGCCTTGCCCGACGGCGCGCAGCGCGACGCCTTGTTCGAACAAGCCAAGCGCTTGACCGTGGCCTGGATGCCTTACAAGCTGCGCACGCACCTGGTCATGATCACGCTCACCCGGCCGGGGCTGGTGGGCTTTCGCCGGCCGCTGTTCACTTCGAACTGGTTTGAATTCGTCGACCTTGAAGCGCCCTTGAAACCGTGAGTTAAACCTTGAGTTAAGCCTCAAGCATCAAGCCATGCCTGACTTGCTTCGCCCCGCCCGCTTGCAGCCCGGCCAAACCATCGGCCTGATCAACCCATCTGGCGCGGTGTTCGAGCGTGCGCCTTACGAGCACACGCACGAGCGCATGCGCGCGCTGGGCTTCAAGGTGCGCGAGGCGCCCAATTTGCGCGCACGACATGGGCAAAACGCGGGCACGCCGCAGCAGCGGGCCGACGACATTCATGCGCTGTTCGCAGACCCCGAGGTGGCCGGGCTGCTGGCCGTTACCGGCGGCTCCGGCGCCAACCGCGTGCTGCCCTTGCTCGACCATGACCTCATTCGCCGCCACCCGAAGTTCCTGGGCGGCTTCTCGGACGTCACCGCCCTGCTCACTGCCATTCATGTGCAGACCGGCCTGGTGACGTTTCATTCACCCCTGGGCCGCTCGCCCTGGAACGCCTTCAGCGTGGCGCACTTTCGCGCCGTGGTCATGGACGCGCAGGCCCACACCTTCGCCAACACGTCGGCGCCGGCAGACGACCTGGTGGTCACCGAAGGGCGCACCACCACGCTGGTGGGTGGCCGCGCCAGCGGGCCGCTGCTCGGCGGCAACCTGGCTGTGCTCACCTCGCTGGCCGGCTCGCCCTACATGCCCAACTTCGACGGCGCGATCCTGTTCCTGGAAGACGTGAACGAATACGTCTACCGGGTCGATCGCATGCTTTCCACGCTGCTGTTGTGCGGTGCGCTGAACAAGCTGGCCGGCGTGGTGCTGGGCGGCTTTACCGATTGCAACCCCGGCGAAGGCTTTGGCGCGCTCACGCTCGATGAAGTGTTCGACATTTATTTCAAACCCCTTAACGTTCCGGTTTACCGGGGCGCGCAGTTCGGCCACATCAAGAACAAGTTCACCTTGCCGCTGGGCGTGCGGGCCGAAATGGATGCTGATGCCGGCACCATCCGCCTGCTGGCGCCGGCGGTTCGCTGAGCCAGGCATTCGGCCCCGCGCCGCGATTTCTACGCCGCCGCTCAAGCTGCCGGTTTATGCGGGCGCGCAGTTCGGCCACATCCGGCGCAAGTTCACCTTGCCCGTGGGGCTCGATGTGGAAGTGGATGCCCAGGCGGGCACGGTGCGCTTCCTCAGCGCGGCGGTGGTGTAGTGCCGGCGGCGGCCGCCCCACCCATCGCCACCCACTCCATCAACGCATGCAGCGCCGGCCAACCCTTGCGCGCATCGTCGTGGTTGAGCATGGCGGCCACCACCCACAGTTGGCCTTGCGCATCCGTCACATAACCGGCCAGCGCCGCCACGTTGCGCAGCGAGCCGGGTTTCAGCCGCGCAGCGCTGGCTGACAAAGCACTGCCCGGGCGGATGCGCAAACCGCCGTCTTCACCGGCCACGGGCAGGCTCATCAGCAGCTCGGGCGCGCGCTTGCCGGCATGCGCCACCTTCAGCAACGCCACCATCTGCGCCGGGCTGATGCGTTCGCTGCGGCTCAGGCCCGAGCCGTTGTCCAGCACCAGGCCGGTGGCGTCGATGCCCTGCTCGGCAAACCACGCCAGCGCATCGCGCCGAGCCCCTTCCAGCGTCGGCGTAGCCGGCGCGCCGGGTGCGGCGGCTGTGGCTTTCAGGCCTAACTGCAAGAACAACAGGCGCGCCCAGGCGTTGTCGCTGGTCTTGTTCATGTGGCGCAGCAGCTCGCCCCAGGGGCGGGCGTTGCGCCGCGCCAGTTCACGCGCATCGGCGCTCGCCACGCCTTCGCGCACCACGCCGGTCCAACTGCCGCCCAGGCTTTGCCACACCACGCGCACCAGGCGCTCGACCAGGGCGTTGCGCTCGATGAGTTGCAGCCCCACGCGGCGCTTGCACTGCTTGGGAAAACTGCCGCGAAAGGTGATGTGAAAGCCGTTGCCGCGCGGCGCCATGTCAGGCGTTTGCCAACCCGCACCCCAGTTCTGGCAGGGCTGATCGACCACGCTCACGCCCGCTGCATCGAAGCTGATGCCGGGCAGCGGCGGCATGCCGCGCACCAGCAGCCGGGTGTCGTCGCTGGCCAGTTCCAGCGGCATCAGGCTGGCGTTCAAATGCAAGGCGTCGGGGATGACGTTGTATTCAAACTCAGGTGCGTCGTCGAACATCGACACGTCCAAATCCATGCGCGCGGGCATGAACAGCGTGCGGTCGATGATCAGGTCACCCCCAATTTCGCGTATGCCTTGCAGGCGCAGTTCGGCCAACAAGGCCCAGAGTTGTGGCAAGCCGAAGTCGGGGTCGGCGCCGCCCTTGAGCACCAGGTCGCCTTGCAGCAAGTCGCCCTGCTGCGGCGCGGCGCTGCGCAGGGCGGTGAAGCCGCGGTGGTTGGGCCCCAGGCGATCCAGCGCCACCACGCTGGTCACGAGCTTCATGGTCGACGCCGGTTGCATCAGGCGCTGGCCCTGGTGTTGCCAGCGTGGCGCGTTGGCCGCGGCGGGTTGCACCGACGCAGCCAGGGCGGCGGCAGGCAGGCCGGCGTCGCGCAAGGCCTGGGTCACGGCCTCGGGCAGGGGGTCGGCGTGCCCCGAAGAGAGCGGTGCACAAACCAAAATGAGCGCGATGAAAGGTTGGATCATGTCGCCGTGCATTGACGAAGTAGTTGACGCCAACGCCGAGAGCTTCGGATCTGAGTGCTATGGCGCAGCCAGATCGCCCAGGAACTCCGACGCAGGCTCGGTGCTGGTGACGAGCAGCCGATCCCTGGCGCGAGTACATGCCACGTACAGGAGGTGGCGTTCGGTGTCGTAGACCTCCTTGAGGTCAGCCTCGTCTGCCACCTCGTCGATTCGCTGCTGCAACGGCACGACCTCGTCGTCGCAGGCCATCACAACAACGGCCCGGAATTCCAGTCCTTTGGCGAGGTGCATCGTGCCGATCGACACTTCGTTGCTATCAGTGTCCACCAGGTCGTCGAGCACGTGACTTGGGAGCTTGGCCGCGGCAACAGCTCGGCGCGCTCGGTCAAGCTCGGCACCGGAGCGAACAATGACACCGATCTCGGCAGGCGTGACGCCCGATGCCGTGCAGTCGGCAAGCCATTGCGCCACCGCCGCGATCTCCTTTTCGTTGTCAGGAAAACGACCTATCACCGGCGCCACGCCATTGAACACGGACACCGTACCGCGCCGGCTCTCGCTGTTCCCGTCCACGTCGGTCACATCGGGCGCGAGAAGTCGATCGGCCTGGAGACGAATCTGGTGCGACGTGCGGTAGTTGACATGCAAGGTCCTCGCTCGCCCACGTACGTCAACACCCAGCGTCTTCCACGAGAAAGCTTGCTGGAAGATGCGTTGACCCAGGTCCCCGGCAAAGAACAGTCCGTTGGGCCGCTGCGCGCCCAGCGCCGCGAGGAAACGAAGTTGCGGAACACTGATGTCCTGTGCTTCGTCCACCACGATGTGCTCGAACGGCGGCTTTGCACCGGCAACGTAGTGGTTCGCGAGCCGCGTGTACATCTCGGCGCGAGTGATCAGCTGCGTTGCCTGAAGCGCGGTGCGGGCAGCAACGAACACATGCCACAGCAGCGCACGCTGCGTTTCCGAAAGCCGCGTCTTGCGACCCAGCCTCTTCACGTCTCGATACGCCTCCCAGGTGTTCAGTTGCCATGGATCCACGACCTCTTGCCATTCGCTCCAAAGGAACCCCGCACCAAACTTCGCGGGCAGCGCAGACCCTTGCGGGCTTGCGCCGGCTGCTGAGGCAAACGCGTCAACCAGCAGTTGTCGAACGACTTCCGTGCTCGCCATCGCCGGCTTGCCAAACGCAAACTTGAACAAGCGCTCGCCCAGCTCGTCGATGGCAACGACATCGATTCGCTCTGCCAGGCGTGGCGTGCGCCCGATCAACCGCCGCAGCCGAGTGTGCAGGGCATGTGCGAGTGCGGGCGAGAACGTCGTGAGCAGCACCCGGCTGTCAGGCTGACTGCGCGCCAGGTGCACGGCCCGGTGAAGCGCAACGATCGTCTTGCCGGTGCCGGCCGACCCCGACACCCGTGCGGGGCCGCTTTGATCGCGCTCGACCCACTGCCGCTGGGCCGGGTGCAGAAACACCGTCCATTGATCCCACGGGTACTCGAGCGCGCGCTCCAACGCCTCCACGTCTTCCATGACGCGAAAGCGCCGCTGCGCGTCCGGGTGCTCGAAGGGGTCGCCGCCGGCCGGGATCGGCTGCGGTCGCTGGGGCGTACCGCCGGTGGCCAGCTCCAGCAAGGCCTCGGCCGCCTCGGCCGGGAGGTGCGCGGCCAGCTCTAGCAGGCCGTCTCCGTCGGCGCGGCGCACGTCGGGCAGCCACTCCGATGGCACACCCCAGCCAAGCAGATCATCGTCAGATAGAAGGGTGAAGAGCAAAGGCTTGGCAGCCACCGGGGCGGCCTCACCCTTCACCGCCCTGCGCACCACGATCTCATCAACCCGTTCGCGCACCTCCACCAGTTGCGCAGCACCCGTGGTGGGGTGCGTTTCGAGCCGGCGCCGCTCAGCCCACTGGTAAGCCTTGTCGTGATGATCGACGTAGCACAGCAGCAGGCTGTCGGCCGACTTGTGGACGATCAGCCGGATGTCGCTACTGACGCGCACCGACGAGAAGTTCTTGTCGCGTGCCTTGTCCAGCTTATGGAAGCTCATCCCGGGGTTGGCGGGGTTGATCTGCAGGTCGAAGGCCGTTGTCTTGACGGCCTTCTGTTCCTCGCCGGTCATGCGGGCCAGGCTCGCGGTGAAGGTGTCAGC
>JAYUQE010000008.1:0-6138 GCA_043756905.1 Burkholderiales bacterium
GAAAAGTCGTACTCTTTACGCACCGTATTGCTCCACTTCGCCTTTGCTGGCCTTACGCGCTGAAATCAAAACGGGTTGACTCCCCGCGTGGTGTGTGAACGACGACCAAGATACGCCCCAGCGAGTCCATGCCCAGCGTGATGAAGCGTCGTTCGCCCACGGCATCAGGATCTTCCAAGGTGAAGCCGTACGGGTCACGAAGAGCCTGCTCCGCGTGCGCAAAGCTGATCCTGTGCTTGAGCAAATTGGACTTGGCTTTAGCGGGATCGAATTCGATGTCCACGGGCTCATTATGCATACAACATGCATACCATCAAGCGACCAAAGCGTCGGTATGCGGGCTCAGCCGCTCAGCCTCCCGCACACCGCCCGCGTGACATCCACCGTCTTCGCGCTGCCACCCAAGTCACCCGTGTGCAGCGACGTGTCCGCAGTCACCGCTTCAATCGCCGCCATAAGCGTGGCCGCAGCAGCCGTCTCACCCAGGTGCTCCAGCAACATCACGCACGACCAGAAGGTGCCGATGGGGTTGGCCAGGCCTTTGCCCATGATGTCGAAGGCCGAGCCGTGGATGGGCTCGAACATGCTGGGGTAGCGGCGCTCGGGGTCGATGTTGCCGGTGGGGGCAATCCCCAGGCTGCCAGCCAGCGCCGCGGCCAGGTCGCTCAGGATGTCGGCATGCAAATTGGTGGCCACCAGCGTGTCGAGCGTGGCCGGGCGGTTGACCATGCGCGCGGTGGCGGCGTCTACCAGTTCCTTGTCCCAGGCCACACCCGGGAATTCCTGGCTCACCTGCAGGGCAATCTCGTCCCACATCACCATGGCGTGGCGTTGGGCGTTGCTCTTGGTGATGACGGTGAGCAGCTTGCGCGGGCGCGTTTGCGCGAGCTTGAAGGCAAACCGCATGATGCGTTCGACACCGGCGCGGGTCATCATCGACACATCGGTGGCGGCTTCGATCGGGTGGCCCTGGTGCACGCGCCCGCCCACGCCGGCGTATTCACCTTCCGAGTTTTCGCGCACGATGACCCAGTTCAAGTCATTCGGGCCGCAACGCTTCAGCGGGCCATCAATGCCGGGCAGGATGCGCGTAGGCCGCACGTTGGCGTATTGGTCGAAGCCCTGGCAGATCTTCAGGCGCAGGCCCCACAGCGTGATGTGGTCGGGGATGTGCGGGTCGCCGGCACTGCCGAACAGGATGGCGTCTTTGTGGCGCAAGGCGTCCAGCCCATCGGCGGGCATCATCACGCCGTGCTGGCGGTAATAGTCGCCGCCCCAATCGAAGTTCTCGAACTCAAAGCGAAAGCCCTGGCTCGCCTGCGCCAGGGCTTGCAGCACCTGCTGGCCGGCAGGAATCACTTCCTTGCCGATGCCATCGCCGGGGATGGTGGCAATTGCGTAGGTTTTCATGGGTGATTTGTAGACGGGGTGACGTGGGCGCAACTGTACGGTTCATCGGCCGTGCAGAATGCCCTGGCGAAGCCGGGCTGGCGTGCGGCTGGCCACCCACACAGGAGAAATGAATGTTGCGGCGATGTTTGACGTTCCTGCTTGCCTTGGTGGCCACTTTGCCCGCCTTGGCCCAGCCCACATGGCCCGACAAGCCCATCCGCATCGTGCTGCCATTTCCGCCCGGTGGGCCCAGCGACATGGTCATTCGTCTCGCGGCCGAGAAGATGCAGGCCAGCCTGAAGCAGAACATCATCATCGACAACAAGCCCGGTGCCGGCGGCAACCTGGGCACGACCGAGGTGGCGCGCGCTGCACCCGACGGCTATACGTGGCTGTGGGGCACCGACACCCTGGTCACCGTGAACCCACATGTCTACAAGCAGCTTGGCTTCAAGGTGGAAGATTTGCTGCCGGTGAGCATTGGCACGCAGTTTGGCCAAACGCTGGTGTGCCACCCGGGCGTGGGCGTGAAGACGCTGGCCGAGTTGATCACCAAAGCCAAGGCCGGCCCCATGAGTTATGCATCAGGCGGTAACGGCGTGCCCGGGCATTTGTCGATGGAACTGCTGCAAAGCATGGCCGGCTTCAGCATGGCGCATGTGCCCTACAAGGGCCCGGCGCCGGCCACGCAAGACGTGATCGGCGGCCAGGTTCATTGCGGCCTGCTGGCCGGGCCCACCGTGCTGCCGCACGTGCGCGCCGGGCGCCTGGTGGCGCTGGCGGTTTCCAGCGCGCAGCGATCGCCCACGCTGCCCGATGTGCCCACCATGGCCGAGGCCGGCGTGCCCGGGTTGCGCGCGGAATTCTCGCTGGTGATGTATGCGCCGCGCGGCGTGGCTGATGCAATCGTTAACCGCTTCAGGCAAGCCTTCGTCGATGCGCTGAACGCGCCTGATGTGAGCGAAAAACTCCGGGCCAGCGACCAGGCCGTGGTGGGCAGCACCCCAGCCGAGGCGGCGCGCGCGCTGGCGGCAGATTCGCAAAAGTGGGGCGAGGTGGCGCGGCGCATCAAGCTGGGGCTGGATTGATCGGCACGCAAGGCCTGATCCGCGCCCGTTGAGCCCCCTTTAGCCGCTTGTACGCCCCCATTGGCCATGGCATCCTTGGCTGGCCGACCATAGGGTGATTCAATGCCGCTACGCCGCCCTGGCAGCCGCCCACACTCCGGTCAACCACCATGCATAGACGCCACGTTCTTCAAGTGCTGCCTGTTGGCGCGGCCGGCCTGGCCATGTGCTGCGGGCCAAACACATGGGTGCATGCGCAGGGCAACCGGCGCGTTGCGCGCGTGGGCTGGCTGGGCTGGACCGGGGACACCAGCCCCAGGCCCTACGCACCGCTTGAAGCCCTGCGCTCGGGGCTGCGCGAGCTGGGCTGGAAGGAGGGCGACAACCTCGTGCTCGAGCTGCGCCAGGGCGAGCGCGAACGCGCCGGCGTGTTGACCCAGGAGTTGCTGGCAACCGGGGTGGACGTGATCGTTGCCCTGGGGCCCATGGTGTTCGAGGCACGCAAGCAGACCAGTACCGTGCCCATCGTCTTCAGCATCAATGGCGACCCGGTCGAGGCCGGCCTGGCCGCCAGCCTGGCGCGGCCCGGCGGCAACCTCACCGGCATCACCGCGCTTTCGGCCGAGCTTTCCGCCAAACGGCTGGAACTGCTCAAGGCTGCCAAACCAGGCATCACCCGGGTGGCCGTGCTGGCCAATGACCGCCACCCCGGCCGCACCACCGAGTGGCAGGCCACGGTGGCGGCGGCGCAGGCGCTGCAAGTGGAGCTGAAGTACTTTCCGGTGCTGGCCGCGCAGGGCTACGACGCCGCATTTGCGGCCATGGCGGCTGAAGGCTTTGACGGCCTGGTGGCGTTTCCAGACACCTTGATCAACGTCGCGGCCAAGCCCGTGGCCGAGTTCTGCGCCCGGCAAAAGATGCTTGCCATTTCGGGCTGGGCGGAATTCGCGGCGGCCGGCAATGTCTTGAGCTACGGGCCCAGCTACCACGACTTCATCCGCTTGACGGCCAGGTTTGTCGACAAGCTGCTCAAGGGTGCAAGAGCCGCCGAGTTGCCGGTGGAACAGCCCACCCGCTTCGAGCTGGTGCTGAACCGCCGTGCCGCGCGGGCCATCGGCCTGCCCGTGCCCCAGGCCTTGCTGGTGCGGGCCGATGAGGTGATCGATTGAAGCCGGGTCGTCCTCCTGGGCGAGGCGGCTGGCCGGCGAGGGCCTTGCTACAGCACGGGCGCCAGAGCCCGGCCGTTGGCCAAGCGGTACACCGAGAAGTCCTTCAAGTCGATGGTCAGGATGTCAGTAAGCGAGCGCTGCTGCGCCACCCACAGCAGCGAGGCATCAGCCAGATCCATGGGCAGGTCGGCGTACTTTTGCTTCCAGTCGGCCAAGGTCGCGAGTGCGCTCTCATCCAGTTCCACCACGGCCAGGCCACCGGCCGCGGCCCAGCGCAGGAACGTGATCTGAACCTGCTCGGGCATGAAGTGGCACGCCTCGGCCAGCACCGGCCAGGTGGTCAAGAGACTGCCGGTGAAACGGCGCAGATAGGCGGTGACGCGCCGATGGTGCTTGTCAGAGCGGTCGGTCAGCGCAATCAACGGCCCCGCATCAACCAGCACGTTTGGCACGCAGTTTTTCCTTCAGCAGGTGTTTACGATCGGTTGCGAGGTTGCCCTGGCCGCTGGCAAAACTGCCTATCACGCCGAAGGCCTTGGCCAATTCCAGCGCGGTCTGGCCCCGGGCAGGTGCGAGCGCCAGATGTTCAGTAAGCAATTCGATGATGACGCGCGACTTGGTCAAGCCGCGCGCCTTGCAATGGCGCCCGAGTTGTTCTTCAAGCTGCGCAGTCAATCGCACGGTGAGGGTCATGGCAGGCACTGCGGGTGACAATATCGTATTACATTATTACTCATGCATGGCCAACGCAGCAAGGTGATCGAGTGAAACGCCGCCATTGCCTGGCGCTGCGGCGCCGGCGGCAACGGCGTGCATGGGGATCTGTCGATGGAACTCTTGCAGCAAATGGCCCGTTTCGAGATGGCCCACGTGCCCTACTTCGGCCAGGGCCTCGCGCGTGCTGGCGGTTGATGCGCAAAAGTGAGGCGAGGTGGCGCGGCGCATCAAGCTGGGGCCAGATTGAGCCCACGCGTGCCAGGCCGGTGGCGCCAAAAATGGTTCAATCCAGCACCGTCGCCTTTGCGCCGTAACGAGCACCAGCATCGTCATGGATCGCCGCCATGTCCTTCAGCTCTCGCTTGCCAAGACAGCGGGCTTGACGCTGTTGTCAGGGTTTGGCCGTCCCGGCCATGCGCAGCGCCCTTGGCGCATAGCCGTGCTCGGCGGCACGACGGGCGATGCCATTGCCGTGCGCAACTTCATCGAGCCGCTGCGCCGCGGGCTGGCTGAACTGGGCCACGTGGAATGGCGCCACTACACGCTGGCCCTGCGCTGGGCTGACGGTCAACCCGAACGCTTGCCCGGCCTGCTGGGCGAATTGGTGGCGATGCGGCCCGATGTGTTGGTGACCATCGGCCCGCGCCCGGCGCAACTGGCACGCGACGGGGCCGCAGGCCTGAGCGTGGTGGCCATGGGCGTGGACGACCCGGTCGTGTGGGGTCTGGCCCAGAGCGTGGCGCGGCCGGGCGGCCACATCACGGGCTTGTCGTCGGCGTTTGACGGCCTGGTGCAAAAGCGCTTGCAGTTGCTCAAGGACATCGTGCCCGAGGCGCGCAGCCTGGGCATATTGATGAACCCCCTGACTTTGCGGCGCACCGTGCTTGAGGCCGAATTGCCGGCCTGGCAGCGCGCCTTGAGCCTGGAGCTGTGCATCGTCGAGGCCCGCGCTGCAGAAGACTTTGCCGCCGCCTTTGATGCCATGGTGCGAGAGCGCCTGCAAGGCGTGGTGATCCTGGCTGACACCGTTTTCTGGACCCACCGGCAGGCGCTGGGCGCCTTGGTGTTCAAGCACCGCCTGCCTTCGGCCTGGGGCGGGCGTGACTACCTTGATGCCGGTGGCCTGGTGTCGTATCAGGGTAACTGGCCAGCCCTGTTCCGGCGCGCCGCGACGCTGGTCGACAAGGTTTTGAAGGGCACGCCACCGGGGGAAATTCCTTTCGAGCAAGGCACCAAGCTCGAACTCGTGGTGAGCCTCAAAGGCGCGCGCGCACTGGGCATCAAAATGCCGCAAGCTGTTTTGGTCAGTGCCGATGAGGTGATCGAATGAAACGCCGTCTTTGTCATTGCTTCGACGAGATGTTGCCCGACACGGGGTTGCCTAGCAGCTTGAACTGGGAGTCGATCTTCTGGTGCGTGAGGGTGATCGAAGTGGCCGCGAACGTGACCTGCTCGATGCCGGTGTTTTCGTTGGCGGCGCTCACGGAGGGCAAGAAAGTATCGACGAGGCGCCAGTCGGTGACGCGCGCGTCGGTCAGCGTGACGGTCTGGACGCTCCCCGGGGCGGTGGTGCCGGTCAGCGTGATCGACCCGAACACGGTGCCCTTCCCGCCGGCTGCCATGAGCGACGGGCTGGTGACGTCGAAGGCCTTGGTGATGGTCACCGGGGCGAGGGCTACCGCCCCCTGCTGCCCCGCTGCGTCGATGGGAGCCGAGTAGCCGATGGAGAACGACTTCACCTGGATGACGCCGTTTTGTCCGGGCCCCTGGATGCCCTGCACCAGGGCGATGAT
>JAYUQE010000009.1:0-17835 GCA_043756905.1 Burkholderiales bacterium
CGGGCACGCTGACCTATGCGCTGGGCGTGGTGGCGGGTGCGTCCGGACTGACGGACACGGCTACCAACGAGGCAGTGAACCTGTCACTGACGGCCGGTGGAGTGGTCGAAGGCCGCACGGCCATAGGTGGCCTGCTGGTGTTCTCGGTGAGCGTGGCCGCCAATGGCGACGTCACGCTCGATCAGGATCGGGCGGTGGTGCATCCCACGTCCGCTCCGGATGAGTCGAAGAGTCTGTCGGCCGACAACTTGGTGACGCTGACGGCCACCAAGACCGACAAGGACGGCGACAGTGCCCAGGCCACGCTCAACATCGGGACGAACCTGGTGTTCAAGGACGACGGCCCCAGTGTGGCCTTCGGCAACCTCGTGGGCACCGGCACCATCAATCCGCAAAACGGCTACTGGAGCGGATTGGCTGGAGCAGATCAACCCGGCAACCTCGACATCTCCTTGGCGGGGTTCCAGCTCATCAGGCCAGACGGCAGCACCGTGAACGGCACGTCAAGCTCAATGACTGAATCGACGCCCTCCCCCGACGGCTCTGGCAGTTTCCTGTTCACCGGCACCCTGACAGGTGACTTCGACAACAGCGCGTCTACGCCTGACACCGCCGTCAACTTCTCCCTGACTGCATTCGCCAATGGCAAGTACGCGCTCGATCTCGTGCAAGGCTTCGGCTCGACCACGAGCTTGAGCAGTGCGAATGGCTCACTCGATGCTGGGGGCCCGGATCCCGTGCGAACCTTGACGATTGCTCCAGAACAGATCGTTTTCTTTGCCGCGAAAGCGCTTGCGCCGACCACGGGTGCGAACAGCATCCAGACCGGAATTGGGCTCGGGGAAGTCGATCCGACCGAAACACAACTGCAAACCACCCCTTTGCCCACGTACATCAATGGCGCTGCGGCCATGAATGTCAGCACGGCGGGCATCGGGCTCGGCAACAACAACCTGGACGGAAACACGACGGCGGGAATCGATGCCACCGATGAAAGCTTCGTCATCAATCCGAAGTCGTTGATCACGGGAATGAAGGTCTTCATCGACAACTCCGTGGCGGGTTACAACACGGCCACAGAAGATCTGTACTTCAGGATTTACTACGAGGACGGCTCAGTCTCGGCCACCACCGAAGTGAATACCCTGACGCCGGAGGCAGGCGGGCAGGTGTCTTTCGTCGTCGAAAGAGAGGGCTCGAAGCTGATCGACGCCGTTCAACTTTTGATGGGCAGGGGCACCATCAAGATCCCGGTGATCGAGTTCATCAAGGAAACCAACAACCTCGCCAGCGACGTGAAACTGAGTTTCAACGCGTCATTGACCGATGCTGACGGTGACGTGGCGACCAGTGCCTTCCTCGCCAATCTCTTTGCCAACGAGGTGGGCAATGCGCCCTTCGACTACCTGCTGGCGGGCGCGACCGGGAAGGCCGATGCTTTCAACGTCGACCTGGCCACGCTCTTCGACACTTACCAGGTCTCCGGCTTCGAGAGTGGCAGCGACAAGCTGGTGCTTCTTGGGTCCATGGGCGCGACGGTCTTGACCAATAACGGCGGCATCGACTCCATCGTGACGATTACCGAATTGGGCGGGCAACAGACGGTCGTTACCCTGGTGGGGGTTGACCTCTTTCCGACGGACATCGTGCTCGGTTGAACGTGCTGAACGGGTGAGGGTGGCCGGCACCACCCTCACACCGTTGCCTACTTCGGCGGCAGGCCGTTCACAAAGCGCGCGCAGAAGTCCAGCCAGTTTTCCAGGCCCGCTTCCAGCGCGGCATCGGCGTCGACCCACACGAAACCGGCCATGGGTTTACCGGTGATGTCCATCGGCTTGGCGCCAGGCCGGGCCAGGGCTTGCGTGTGCTGTTCCTTGCCCACGCGAAACATGTAGCGGCCCACCTCCACGCCGGCAATCATGTTGCCGTTGAGCAGCCAGCAATAGCCGCCGAACATCTTCTTCTCGCTGATGCCGGCGCGGCCGCGAACGGCTTGGCGCATCAGGTCGGCCAGGTGGGGGTCGTGGGGCATGGCTCACCTCAACAGAGTTCTGGGTCGGGTGCGCGTGAGTGCCTGCGTGTTGCGCACTTCGGTTCGGGCGACCGGGCAGGCTCATGGGGTCAAAAGCATCAGCGCGCAATCATGCCCTGGCGTTCGCCAGGCTCACGCCAGGCTCGCGCGGCAGGGGCCCGCTGCTGCGGCTTTTCAAGCCCCCCAGCCACGCCGCAACTGCCCGTGTCGGCATGGCGCAGCGCGGTGGCCAGCAGGTTTTCACTGGCCGCGCCAAGGGCTTGGCTGACGTCATCCGTTGCGGTGCAAGTGGGTTGCAAACCATCGAAGTAGCGCCCTTCGCCGCGTGCATTGGTGGACTCGAACGTCACCACGCTGTAGGTGGTGCCGCAGTTGTCGCTTTGTGGGTTGAAGCCCACCGGCTTGCCGCAGGTGGTGTCGCCCACCAGCACCACGTTGGCGAACGGGCGCAGGCCGTTGACCACCTGCTCTGCGGCCGAACAGGTGCGCGGGCCGGCGAGCACGTACACGCGGGTCATGGCCAGCGCATCGGCCGGCGTGGCGAAGCGGCTGGCGCTGTTGCTGGCGGCATGCTTGTCGTTGTAGACCAGGTTCGCATAGGCCTGGCCGTTGGCGCGGCTGCCCACCACGTATGAAGCCAGGTTGGCACCCACCGAAACCAGGCCGCCGCCGTTGTAGCGCAGGTCGAGCACCAGGTCTTGCACGCCTTGCGCGCCAAAACCGGCAAACGCCGCGGCCAGGCCGCTGCTGGTTTGCGCAATCAAGTCTTTCACTAGCACATAGCCCACCTTGCGGCCGGCCGCCGTCGTCAACGTCTTGGCGCCCACCACCGGCGTCAAACCGTAAGTTGCAGCGGACAAGACCACGCTGCGCTGCACGCCGCCGTTGCGCAGCACCAGGTTGAGCACGGTGCCGGCGGTGGCGGGGCTGAGCACCGCGTAGTCGTCGTTGGCGATGAGGGTGGCCGCGGCCACGCCGTTGATGCTGACGATGTCATCACCCCGCACCACGCCCGCCAGCGCAGCGGGCGACAGCGGCTCGGTATAGCGAATGTGCAAGCCACGCTCGGGGTGGCCCTTGGCTTCAACGCCGGTGACGAAGACGCCGTAGCCCAGGCTCTGGCCGTCGCCGAAGAAGCGGTTGAAGCTTTCGGTGCTTTCGTAGCCGCTCCAGCGGTCAGCCGGGAACACGGGGTCAGTGCCGGCGTACAGCAGCGCAGTGAAGTACGCATCCGCCGTGGCGGCGCTGGCAGGCTGCGGTTTGGGCGCCTGGCGCGTCCAGAAGTACCAGTCGTCGAAGTAGCCCTGCAGGAAGGCCTTGCGTTCGTCTGCGGTGCAGGTGCTGCCGGCATCGCCGCCACCACCGCCGCAGGCCACGAGCAGGGCCGGCAGCAGGGCTGCCAGGGCACGCCGCCAGAGCCTTGCAGATCGCTGTTGAACGGCCATGTTCCTCCCGGTGCGGCGCCCCTGGGTCAGGGCGGCCGCGAAGGTACCACGACCTACAATTCGCGCCCTCCCGTGCCGCCCTGATGTGGCCCGCGTCTGCCCCGCGCAGCGCCGGCGCCGCCCCACCCATGACTCAACTCGAAAAGTCCTTCGAACCCGCCGCCATCGAGGCGCGCTTCGGCCCGCTGTGGGAAGCCAGCGGCGCCTTCGCGCCCACGCTCGACGCGGCCAAGCCTTCGTTCAGCATCCAGTTGCCCCCGCCCAACGTGACCGGCACGCTGCACATGGGCCATGCGTTCAACCAGACCATCATGGATGCGCTGACGCGCTACCACCGCATGCTGGGCCACAACACGCTGTGGGTGCCGGGCACCGACCATGCCGGCATCGCCACGCAGATCGTGGTGGAGCGGCAGCTCGAGCAACAAGGCGTGTCGCGCCACGACCTGGGCCGGGACGCTTTTGCCAAGAAGGTGTGGGAATGGAAGGCGCAGTCGGGCGCCACGATCACGCAGCAAATGCGGCGCCTGGGCGCGAGCGTCAGTTGGGACCATGAGTACTTCACGATGGACGCGGGCCTGTCTGGCGTGGTCACCGACACCTTCGTCACCTTGTATGAACAAGGGCTGATCTACCGCGGCAAGCGCCTGGTCAGTTGGGACCCGGTGCTCAAGAGCGCGGTGTCCGACCTGGAAGTTGAAAGCGAGGAAGAAGACGGCTTCCTGTGGCACATCAGCTACCCGCTGGAAGACGGCGGCGGCGCGCTGGTGGTGGCCACCACGCGGCCCGAAACCATGCTCGGCGACACCGCCGTGATGGTGCACCCCGAAGACGAGCGCTATGCCGCGCTGGTGGGCCAGCGCGTGCGCCTGCCGCTCACCGAGCGCTTGATTCCGGTGATTGCCGACGCCCATGTCGACCGCGCCTTTGGCACCGGCGTGGTGAAGGTCACGCCGGCGCATGACGCCAGTGACTACGCCGTGGGTCAACGCCATGGCTTGGCCGTGATCGGCGTGCTCGATCTCGACGCCAAGGTGAATGACCAGGCGCCCGCGGCCTATCGCGGCCTGGATCGGTTCGTCGCGCGCAAGCGCGTGGTGGCCGACTTGCAGGCGCAGGGCTTGTTGGTCGAAACCAAGAAGCACAAGCTGATGGTGCCGCGCTGCGCGCGCACCGGCCAGATCGTCGAGCCGATGCTGACGGACCAGTGGTTCGTGGCCACCACCAAGCCGGGGCCTGATGGCCAGAGCATGGCGCAAAAGGCGATTGACGCTGTTGAAAGCGGTGCCGTGCGCTTTGTGCCCGAGCAATGGGTGAACACCTACAACCAGTGGATGAAGAACATTCAGGACTGGTGCATCAGCCGCCAGCTCTGGTGGGGCCACCAGATTCCGGCCTGGTACGGCACGGGGGGCGAGTTGTTCGTGGCGCGCAGCGAGGCTGATGCGCGCACGGCCGCTGCAACTGCCGGATATGCCGGGGAGCTGACGCGCGACGCCGATGTGCTGGACACCTGGTACTCGTCGGCGCTGGTGCCGTTTTCCACGCTGGGCTGGCCCCAGCCCAGCGCGGCGCGGGACTTGTTCCTGCCTTCAACCGTGCTCGTCACCGGCTACGAAATCATCTTCTTCTGGGTCGCGCGGATGATCATGATGACCACCCACTTCACCGGCAAGGTGCCGTTCCGCGATGTCTACATCCACGGCATGGTGCGCGACGGTGAAGGCAAGAAGATGAGCAAGTCAGAAGGCAATGTGCTCGACCCGGTGGATCTGATTCAGGGCTGCGAGCTGGCCACGCTGGTGGATAAGAGCACAGTGGGCCTGCGCAAACCCGAGACCGCGCCCAAGGTGGCGGCGCGGGTGAGGAAGGAGTTTCCCGAAGGCATGCCCGCGTATGGGGCGGACGCGCTACGCTTCACCATGGCCAGCTACGCCAGCCTGGGCCGCAACATCAACTTCGACACCCAGCGCTGCGAGGGCTACCGCAACTTCTGCAACAAGCTGTGGAACGCCTCGCGCTTCGTCTTGATGCAGGTTGAAGGTTTGAGCGAGTTCGACCGCGGCCTGAACGCTTGTAGCAAGGACTGTGGCCCAGAGGGCTACATGAACTTCTCGAACGTTGACCGCTGGATCGTGGGCGAGTTGCAGCGCGTCGAAGCCGCGGTGGCGCAGGGCTTTGCCGACTACCGTCTGGACAACGTGGCCAACACCTTGTACAGCTTCGTCTGGGACGAGTACTGCGACTGGTACCTGGAAGCCGCCAAGGTGCAGCTTGCCCAAGGCACACCGGCGCAGCAGCGCGCCACGCGCCGCACCTTGCTGGGTGTGCTTGAAACGGTGTTGCGGCTGCTGCACCCGATCACCCCCTTCATCACCGCCGAGTTGTGGGAAAGCGTGGCCAGCGCGGCGGGCCGCAGGCCGGCCGACATGCCGGCAGGCATCGTCACCGCGCCGTACCCACGCGCGCAGTTGGAGAAGGTGGATGCGCATGCCGATATCTGGGTGGCACGCTTGAAGGAGGTGGTGGGCGCGTGTCGCAACTTGCGCTCGCAGATGAACCTCAACCCCGGCCAGCGCGTGCCGCTGGTGACCCTGGGCGACGCTGAATTCATCACCCAGGCGCGGCCGTTGTTGCTGGCGCTGGCACGCTTGAGCGAGGTGAACGTGCTCAGCGATGAAGCGGCCTTTGCGCAGGCCACACGGCTGTCACCCGTGGCCAATGCGGGCGCCGCGCGGCTGGGTTTGCAGGTGGAGATCGACCTGGCTGCCGAAGGCGCGCGCCTGCGCAAGGAGATCGAACGCCTGCAAGGCGAGGCCATCAAGGCCGAGGCCAAGCTGGGCAACGCGAGCTTCGTGGCCCGCGCGCCCGCTGCCGTGGTGGATCAGGAGCGCGCCCGCTTGGGCGATTTCATGCTGACGGTGGCCCGGCTGCAAGGTCAACTGGCGGCTCTGGGCCCGTAGGCTGCGCGGGCGCGGGCCGCGGCATTTCGGCCAGCAGTTCGTCGATGCGGCGCACCACGGCCCAGGCGCTGCGCAAGCGCGATTCGCGCGTGGTGCCAGCCACCCTGGGGGTGACCTGCAAGCCGCGCGCCTGGTGCAACGGGCGCCCGGGCTCCAAGGTGCCGGGCTCCATGCTGTCGAACCACGCCGCGGCCACGCGGCCGCTGTTCAAGGCGCTGGCCAGCGCGGCTTCGTCGAACAATTCGGAGTGCGACAGGTTGATGACCACTTGATCGGGCCGCGCCGCGGCCAGGAAACGCTCGCCGATCAAGGCCTTGTAGCGCGGGAAGTAGGGCATGAACACGCACAGCACATCGCTGCGTTCAACCACCTCGCGCAGCGGCACGGGGGTCACGTTCCAGCGCGCCCACAGGGCGTCGGTGGCGTGCACCGCGGGGTCGTAGCCGATGACCTTGGTGCCGAAGGCAGCGAGCAGCACCGACAGCGGCCGCACTGCCGCAGTCATGCCCACCATGCCCACGGTGGCCGCGCCGAGTTCGCGGCCCACCAGGTAGCCGTCGCCGCTGCGCACGGGCACGCGGCGCAGCAACTGCAGCATGGCCATGAGCGCGAACTCGGCCTCGGCCGCGGCGGTGGAAGACTGCGCGCGCACGATCTCCACGCCGGCGCGTGCGCAGGCATCGGCGTCCAGGCTTTCGGCGCCGGCCGACAGGCGGCCCACGGCGCGCAGCACCGGCGCGAAGTGCAGCGCCTGCGCATCCAGCGCGATGGAGCCCGGAATGATGAGCGCGCGCACATCGAACAAGGCCTGTCGAAACGCCCGCGGGTCGCGGTCGAGCTCGGGCGCATAGCGGGTGGCGTGGCGCTGCGAGATCCAGTTCAGGACCTCGGGCTCAACGGCCTCAACGATCAAAACGTCCATGTGATGTGTGCCTCACATGCCGTGTCGCACGCACGAGGGTGCATGCCACAATGACCGCAAGTCAATGCCATTTTAAGAATGCCGATGTTAGTCAAGAAGGCGATCTTTCCCGTAGCCGGCCTGGGCACCCGTTTCTTGCCGGCCACCAAAGCGCAGCCCAAAGAGATGTTGCCGGTGGTGGACAAGCCGCTGATCCAATATGCCGTGGAAGAGGCCTATGCGGCCGGTGTGCGCGAAATGATTTTCGTGACAGGCCGTCACAAGCGCCCGATCGAAGATCACTTTGACATGACCTTCGAGTTGGAGGTAGCCCTTGAACAGGCGGGTAAGCAGGAATTGCTCGACGTGGTGCGAGGTGTCAAGCCCGACGACATGGAATGCATTTACGTGCGCCAGGCCCAGGCCTTGGGTCTAGGGCATGCGGTGTTGTGCGGGCGCCGGCTGATCGGCAACGAGCCCTTTGCCGTGCTGCTGGCAGATGATTTGATGGTCGGCTCGCCGCCGGTGCTCAAGCAGATGGTCGAGCAGTTCGCCGAATGGCGGGCCTCGATCTTGGCGGTGCAGGAAGTGCCGGCCGAACACACCCGGCGTTACGGCATCGTGGCCGGCGTGCCGGTGAATGACCGGCTGATTGACATCAACCGCATGGTGGAAAAGCCCGCGCCCGAAGACGCGCCGTCTCGCCTGGGCGTGGCCGGGCGTTACATCCTCACGCCGGGCGTGTTCCATGAAATCGAAACCCAGCCGCGCGGCGTGGGCGGCGAGATTCAGCTCACCGACGGCATTGCCTCGCTGTTGCGCCGTGAAAAAGTCTTTGCCTACCGTTATGAAGGCCAGCGCTACGACTGCGGCAGCAAGGAAGGCTTCCTGCAAGCCAACGTTGAACTCGCGCTGGCCCACCCGCAGTTGGGCCCGGGGTTTCGCAGCTACCTCAAGGGCCTCGATCTCTGAAGCGCGCGCCGCCGCCGGCGCCCGCGCTGACTGCCAGCTTGCTTAGGGCTCGTTCCGAAATTACTTGAACATTTGACTCTCTGGCCTTGGGCGCGCTGCGTCGTTGCGAATCGCTTGTGTGGCTCGCCACACGGCGCGCTCCGCGCCTAGCATCGCATCCCAATCCAGCGGTCAAATGTCCAAGTTATTTCCTCACGAGCCCTTACCTGCGCCGCAGATAGTGCGTGTACTCGGCGCCAGCCGTGGTTTGCTCCACCAGCTCGTTGCCGGTTTGCCGTGCAAAAGCCTGAAAGTCGCGCACCGAGCCTGAGTCGGTGGCCACCACCTTGAGCAACTGGCCGGTGGCCATCTCGGCCAGGGCCTTCTTGGCCTTCAAGATGGGCAAGGGGCAGTTCAGGCCGCGGGTATCGATTTCCTTGTCCGCTTGCATGCGTGATCCTGTTGTAACGTTTGAAAAATGTCAGCCCCGGTGCGTTTCACCGAACCCCGGCCATGTCCATGAACTTGGGCTCGTGCCCACGCGAACGCAACCAATCGGCCAGTGCATAGCCGGTGCCCGCAGGCCAGCACAGCAACTCAGCCGGTTCATAAAGCTTGTATTCGGCCAGTTCGGGTGACAACTTCACTTCACCGCGCGCCACGGCGTGATAAGCGATGATGATCTGGTTCATGCGCTGGAAATCGTAGACACCGATCAACGCCAGCGCGTCCACGCGCAGCGCTGTCTCTTCGCCGATCTCACGTGCGATGCCTTCTTCAGGCGTTTCGCCCGCCTCCATGAACCCGGTGATGAGCGCAAAGCGCCGGCCCGGCCAGGCGGTATTGCGCGCCAGCAGCACCTGGCCGCCGCGGTCTGCGCATTCGATCACGGCCGCCAGCACCGGCGTGGGGTTGTTCCAGTGCGTGAAGCCGCAACCCGTACAGCGCAAGCGCTCCTTGGGCCCGCCGTCTTCCATCAGCGCCAGCCATTCCAGCGCTCTAGCGCATTGGGGGCAGAACTTGTAATTTGACATGGTGCTCAGGCCGGGAAGACGCCGGTGGACAAGTAACGGTCGCCGCGGTCGCAGACGATGAACACGATGGTCGCGTTCTTCACCGTGCGCGCAAGCTGCAGCGCCACCCAGCAGGCGCCGGCGGCAGAAATGCCACCGAACAGGCCTTCTTCTCGGGCCAGGCGGCGCGCCATCTCTTCGGCGTCCCCCTGGCTGACGAGCACCAGCTCATCCACATACTGCGCGTCATAAATCTTCGGCAGGTAGGCCGGCGGCCATTTGCGGATGCCCGGGATGCGCGAGCCTTCGGCCGGCTGCGCGCCGACGATGCGCACCGCCGCGTTGCGCTCCTTCAGGAAGCGCCCGACCCCGGTGATGGTGCCCGTGGTGCCCATCGCGCTGACGAAGTGGGTCACCCGCCCGGCAGTGTCGGCCCAGATCTCGGGGCCGGTGGTTTCGTAGTGCACGCGCGGGTTGTCGGCGTTGGCGAATTGGTCGAGCACGCGGCCGCGGCCATCGCGCACCATCTGGTCGGCCAGGTCGCGGGCGTATTCCATGCCGCCTGAGCGCGGCGTCAACACCAGTTCCGCACCAAAGGCCTTCATGGTCTGCGCGCGCTCGATCGACAAGTCTTCGGGCATCACCAGAATCATCTTGTAGCCGCGGATCGCCGCGGCCATGGCCAGGGCGATGCCGGTGTTGCCCGAGGTGGCTTCGATCAGCGTGTCGCCAGGCTTGATTTCGCCGCGTTCCTCAGCGCGGCGGATCATGCTGATGGCCGGGCGGTCTTTCACCGAACCGGCCGGGTTGTTGCCTTCCAGCTTGCCCAGGATGATGTTGCCGCGTTCAGCGTTGTCGGCCCCTGGCACGCGCTGCAAACGCACCAGCGGCGTGCGGCCGATGGCGTCTTCGATGCTCAGGTACTGCGGGGCGGCAGGCTCGGTCATGGGTGCACAAACTCCTTGCGCGGCATTGTGGCAGCGCGTGGCGGGCCGAGTGCCGGGCCGCCCGGACCGCCGGCCCATGGCCTTCGGCAGGCGCGTGTACTCACGCGGTGAGGGGCAGTCATTCCTGCTGAAACCTGCATGCCATAATCCGCGCCCGCAGCACTGCCTAAGGCTTGCCCCTCACCGCCCGGGTGGCGAAATCGGTAGACGCAAGGGACTCAAAATCCCTCGCCGCAAGGCGTGCCGGTTCGAGTCCGGCCCCGGGCACCACAGGCATCAAAACGTCTTGCGAGCGCAGCGCGCCCACACACGGCGCAGCCGCATCTGAAGGGTCAAGCCACATGCCACCAATACCCCCCGTCACCCAGGCGCTGATGCTGGTTTGCTCGGGCCTGTTCTTCCTGAACTTCCTGGTGCCGCTGGGTGAATGGTTTGCGCTGTGGCCGCTGCAAAGCGGCCGCTTCATGCCGTGGCAGGTGGTGAGCTATGCCCTGCTGCATGGCGACATGTCGCACCTGTTCTTCAACATGCTTGGGCTGTGGATGTTCGGCGGCGAACTCGAGCGCCTGTGGGGCCCACGCCGCTACCTGCACTTTGTACTGGCCAGCACGCTCACCGCGGCGGCGGCGCAATTGCTGGTGACCTGGGTCTTGCGCAGCAACATGCCCACCGTGGGTGCATCGGGCGCGCTGTTCGGCCTGCTGCTGGGCTACGGCATGCTGTTCCCCAACCGCACCATCATGCCGCTCATCCCCCCCATTCCGATGAAGGCACGCACCTACGTGATGATCTTCGGCGGGCTGGAACTGTTGTTCGGCTTCATGGGCCACACCGGCGTGGCGCATTTCGCCCACCTGGGCGGCATGCTCGGCGGCTTTTTGATGATCCGCTACTGGCGCGGCCAGGCGCCGTTCGGCAGGCGCTGACAAAACCGGCAAAAGCGTTCATGCTCAGGGCCTGCATCAGGGGCCCACATGACCGCCAACCGTTTCAACCGCCGTGTTCTGCTCAGCTTGGCGTTAGGGGCCTGGGCCGCGGTCGCCACCGCGCAAACGGCCACCCCGATCGAGGAACAATCACGCGCCCTGAGCCGCGCCGCTGCCGCGGTGGTGGGCCTGCGCATCCAAACCGTGCCCGGCGCGCCGTCGGCCGCCACCCTGGGCAGCCAGCGCCGCGGCTCGGGCATCGTGATTGGTGACGACGGCACGGTGCTGACCATTGGCTACCTGATCCTCGAAGCCGAGCAGATCGTGCTGCACACCGACGACGGCCGCCAGGTGCCCGCCCGCCCCGTGGCCTACGACGTGGCCACCGGCTTTGGCCTGGTGCAGGCGCTCACGCCGCTGAAGCTCAGTGCCGCGCCGCTGGGCGACACCGCCGAAATCGGCCCGGGTGAAACGCTGATGGCGGCCAGCGGCGGCGAAGACGGCAGCCTGGCCAGCGTGCGCCTGGTCTCGCGCCGCGCCTTTTCGGGCTACTGGGAATATCACATCGAAGGCGCCCTGTTCACTTTCCCGCCGCACGATGAACACAGCGGCGCCGGCCTGTTCAACAGCCGCGGTCAGCTCGTGGGCGTGGGCTCGCTGCGCGTGGCCGATGCGCGCGGGCCGGGCGCGCCGCGCATGCCCGGCAACATGTTTGTGCCGGTGGACTTGCTCAAACCCATCCTGGCGCAACTGCGCAGCGAAGGCCGCAGCGCGGCCAGCAAGCGGGCGTGGCTGGGCGTGAATTGCGTTGAGATGGAAGGCGCGCTGCGCGTGGCGCGGGTGAGCCCCGACAGCCCGGCCGATGCCGCCGGCTTGCAAGTGGGCGACCGCATCCTGGGCATCGACGGCACTGAAGTCGCCACCCTGGCTGCGCTGTGGCAGCGGCTGTGGAGCGGCGGGCAGGCAGTGCGTGAAGTCACGCTTGATGTCTCAAGCCGCGGCGAGCGCAAGCAACTCAAGCTGCAAGCGGTCGACCGCATGACCACACTGAAGCGCGCCGCCGGCGTGTAGCTGGAAGCCGTGTACGGGTGGGCCTACGTCCACCCCAAGGCGGTGCACCTGTTCGAGCGCGCTAAGTTGGGCACAGCGGTGGACACCTTCACTTGCGATGTGGTGATCGTCGGCGCCGGCGGTGCCGGCTTGCGCGCGGCCATCGCCATCGCCGAAAGCCACCCCGCGCTGAGCGTGGCGCTGGTGTCCAAGGTCTACCCGATGCGCAGCCACACCGTGGCCGCCGAGGGCGGGGCGGCGGCGGTCACGCAGGCCCACGACTCGCTCGACCATCACTTCAACGACACCGTCTCCGGCGGCGACTGGTTGTGCGACCAGGATGTGGTGCAGACCTTCGTCGCACATTGCCATGAAGAGCTGGTGCAGATGGAGCACTGGGGCTGCCCCTGGAGCCGCACAGCCGACGGCCATGCCAATGTGCGCGCCTTTGGTGGCATGAAGATCGAGCGCACCTGGTTCGCCGCCGACAAGACCGGCTTTCACATGCTGCACACGCTGTTCCAGACCTCGATCAAGCACCCCTCGATCAAGCGCTTCGACGAACACTTCGTGGTCGACCTGCTGGTGCACGATGGCCGCCGCTATTTGCAGGACTACGGCCTGGGCCCGGCCAGCGACAAGCCGCGCAACAAGGCCATGGAGCTTGGCCCGCGCGACCGCCTCAGCCAAGCCTATTGGCACGAAAAGCAAAACGGCCGCACCGTGCGCAGCCGCCACGGTGAATGCGTGCACCTCGACCTGCGCCATTTGGGCGAACGCCTGCTGCGCGAGCGGCTGCCGCAAATCTACGAACTGGCCGAGCAGTTCCTGGGCGTGGACCCGGCCAAGGAATGCATTCCGGTGTTGCCCGCGGTGCACTACACCATGGGCGGAATCTTGGCCGACGGCCGCACCGCCTCCACCCTGCCCGGCCTGTATTCGGCGGGCGAATGCTCCAGCGTGGGCATTCACGGCGCCAACCGGCTGGGCTCGAACTCGCTCACCGAGTTGCTGGTGTTCGGCAAGCTGGCCGGCCTGGAGGCCGCGGCGTTTGCGCAGCAGGCCGCGCCGGGCGAACAGGGCGCGTTGCTGGCGCAAGCGCAAGGCGCACGCACGCGCGCGTTAGACGTGTTGACCCGCAGCGCCGAGAGCGCAAGCGGCGGCGAACGCCTGGCCGAGCTGCGCCGCGAGATGGCGCAAAGCATGGAAGACGGCTGCGGCATCTACCGCACCGGCACGCAGATGCGGGCCACCTGCCGCACGATCGACGAATTGAAGCAGCGCTTCAAGCGGCTGCGCATTGACGACCATTCCAAGGGCTGGAACACCGAATGGTTGCTGGCGATTGAACTGGGCTACTTGCTCGACGTGGCGCAGGCCATGGTCTACAGCGCGCTCAGCCGCGAAGAGTCGCGCGGCTCGCATCAGCGTCTGGATGGTTTTGAGCAGCGCGATGACCTGAATTTCCTCAAGCACACGCTGGCCCATTTCACGGGCGACGAGCCGCCGCGTATCAGCCACGGCGCGGTAACGATCACCCGCTCACCGCCCGGCACGCGGGCCTATGGCGCCCTGGGCGAGCAGGCCGACGCGGCGCGCCACGCAGGATCTCAACCATGACTGAGGCCGGCAACACACTCCAGATCGCGGTGCTGCGTTATCGGCCCGAGCAGGAAAGCAAGCCGGTGTGGCAGACCTACGCCGTGCCCTACAGCGACGACATGTCGGTGCTGCAAGGCCTGCAAACCATCAAGGACGAGATCGACGGTTCGCTGAGTTTTCGCTGGTCGTGCCGCATGGCCATATGCGGCAGCTGCGGCATGATGATCGACGGCAAGCCGCGGCTGGCCTGCCACACTTTCTTGCGCGAGTTTGCCGGCCGCACGCTGCGCGTTGAGGCGCTGGCGCACTTGCCCGTAGAGCGCGACCTGGTGGTCGACATGGGTGACTTCATCACCAAGCTTGAAAGCATCCAGCCCTACATCGTGCCCAAAGTGCCGCGCACACTGGCGCAAGGCGAACACCTGCAAACGCCGGCGCAACTGGCGCAGTTCGAGCCCTACAGCGCGTGCATCAACTGCCTGCTGTGCTACGCCGCCTGCCCGCAATACGGCCTGGACGCAAGCTTCATCGGCCCGGGTGTGTTGGCGCTGCTGCAGCGCTACAACGCCGACTCGCGCGACGGCGCCGGCGCCGCGCGCATGCAGATCGTGGGCGCCGAAGAAGGCGTGTGGCACTGCACCGCCATGGGCTATTGCTCCGTGGTCTGCCCCAAGCAGGTGGACCTGGCGCACGCGGTGAACCAGAACAAGGTGAACAGCGCCAAAGATTACTTTCTGGGTTGGCTCAAACCCAAGGCAGCAAAAACATGAGCTTCAAGCGGCCGATGACACTCTGGTGGCGGCGCGACCCGTTCTTCGTGCGCTACATGTGGCGCGAAGCCACTGCCTTGGCCGTGCTGGCGTATGCCGTGGTGTTGACGATCGGCGTGCTGCGCCTGGCGCAAGGGCAAGCGGCCTGGGACGGCTGGCTTGAGGCGGTGCGCAGCCCGTTGTCGATCGCCTTTCACGCCGTCTTGCTGGTGGGCATGGTCTATCACGCCGTCACCTGGTTCGAGGTCATGCCCAAGACCTTGCCGCCGCTGCACTGGCGCGGCCGGTGCCTGAGCGACACCACGCTGACGCGCGCCGGGCTGCTGGTGGCCGTGGCCAGCAACCTGGCGCTGCTGGCGTGGGTGTGGGCCTCGGTGTGGGCGACAGGGCCATGAAGCGATCCAACGCCCCCATCTTTTGGGCGCTGTTCGGCGCCGGCGGCACCTTGTCGGCGCTGTGCGGGCCGGCGCTGATCGTCATCACCGGCATTGCCGTGCCGCTGGCGCTGCTGCCGGCTGGAACCATGAGTTATGGCCGCATGCTGGCCTTCGCGCAGCATGGCCTGGGCAAGGCCTTCTTGTTTGCGGTGATCGCGCTGTTTGCCTGGCACGCCGCGCATCGTCTCTACAAGAGCCTGCACGACTTCGGCATCCGGCCTGGGCCGCTGCCGCAAGTGCTGTGCGACGGCAGCGCATTGGGCGTGACCGCGGTGGCCGCCTATGGCCTGCTGGCGCTGGGCTGGTGAGACCTGACGGGGGCGAGCGGGCCCGAATGGCCAATGCTGCCGCAGGCCGGCGCGCGATTCGGCACCGCGACCCACAGTGCGCGACGCGAACGTTGTCGCCGTTCATCGTGTCGGCGAAAACGTACCTTGCCGGGCGGCGCGCGGCGCTCCCGATCGAACGGCTTGTTGGCGATGCCTTGTGCGACCAGTCTGGTCAGCACTCACTCATCGGCCACAACAGCCGCAGCGGCGCGAGCATCCAATATGGGAACTCGCCGAACACGGAGCTTCGCTGGCGGGAGGCCGGTGCCATGACGACGGGCAGAGTAGTGCACCGACACGCGACACCCCAAAAGTGTGGGATTGCGGGAATAGGCGGATGGGTCACAGTCGATCGTGGACTTTTCTCACAACCCTCGAACAAGGATGACCAAATGAAGCTGAACCGCCTCGCTGTCGCGTCGCTGCTCCTGTCCTGCGTCGCCGCCACCAACGCCGTCACCGTCTTCAGTGACACCTTCGAGGCCGACGTTGCGGCGCTGAACCAGGCCACCTTCGTCGGCGGCTGGACCGTCACGAGTGGCAGCGTCGATGTGGTGAACAACTTTGCCGGCTTCTCCGGCAAGGTCGTCGACCTCGACGGCTCGACCGGCGACGCCGGGGTGTTTGGCAAGCTGCTGTCGCTGACCAGCGGTGTGGCCTATACGGCGAGCTTCGCGCTCGCGGGCGGGCAGCGGGGTACAAGCGAGACGGTCACCGCGACGTTCGGCAGCGCTTCGGCGGTTTACACCCTCGCGGCGAGCGACCCCTTCGGCGTGCGCTCGCTGACCTTCACGCCCGGCGCCAGCGGCAACTTCACGCTCGCGTTCTCGAATGCAGGTGGTGACAACGTCGGCGCCCTTCTCGATAACGTGTCGGTCGATACGGCCGTGGCGGCGATTCCCGAACCGGGCACCTACGCACTGATGCTCGCCGGGCTGCTCGCGGTCGGCGCGGTGACGCGTCGGCGGCAAGATCGGTAACGGGGTTGCGTCGATGCCGGCCCGCTGCGGCGGGCCTTTTCGGTTCCGCACGCCGACCTCTGGGCGCGATCCTCGCCAGGCTGTAGCCCAGGCCGCGAACGGTCGCGATGCTCACCGGCCCGTCCAAGAGCCTGAAGCGCGCTCACATCGACGCTCACGCCAACGCTCAGACCAGCCCTTGCGCCACCGTGGCGTAACGCAGCCTTAAACGCAGTTCCCGCTTCATGCGGGCATTGCGCAAGCGGCGCGATTCACTCATGAAGCTCAAGCTCAGGGCGGGCAATTCGGCCAGCGCCTGCGCGCGGCTGATGCGCGGCGGCGCAGCCAGGCCATGCAGCCGCGCGACGAGATCGAAGTAGTCGCCCATGTACAGTTGCGAGTCATCGCAAACGTTAAACACCCGCTGCGGCGCGGCGCGCGCCAGCGCGGCGATGCAGGCGCGCGCCAAGTCGTCGGCGTGGACGTGGTTGGTGTAGACGTCGTCGGGGGCGGCCAGCACCGGCGTGCCCCGAGCCACGCGCTCGCGCGGGTCACCGCCTGGGCGGTTCAAGGCATAGATGCCGGGAATGCGCAGCACCGCCACGCGCACGCCGCTGGCGCGGCCGAAGGCGCGCACTTGCGCTTCGGCGCTCACACGGCGCCGCGCCCGCGCCGTGGCCGGTGCAACGCGGCGGGTTTCATCCACCCATGCGCCTGCGCAATCGCCATACACCCCGCTGGTGCTGGCATAGACCAGCACGCGCGGCAGGCTGCGCCTGACCAAGGCCTGCAACAGGTGCGCGGTGCGCATGTCGTGTTCGCCGCTGCTGGCGGGCGGGGCCAGGTGCAGCACCCAGTCGGCCAGGCCGGCCAGGCGTTGCAGGCTGGCGGGGTGGTCGAGGTTGCCCACCAGGGGCGTGATGCCGGCGGCGCGCAACTCGGCGCCGCGTGCGGGTTGCGAGGTTAACGCCAGGATGCGCAGGCGCGGCGCCAACCGCCGCGCCACGCGCAGGCCCACATCGCCGCAGCCGATGATCAACAGGGTGGGGCGAGGGGCGGCTGGCAAGGGGTGCGATGACGGCAGGCGGGCACAATCGCGGCCAGTTTAAGCGGGCCCTCGCCACGCACTGCGCAACCCAACCATGAGCCTGTCGATCACCCTGCAACCCTCGCAACTGCGCTTCACTGCGGCGCGCGACGAGCCCGTGCTCAGCGCGGCCATCCGCCAGGGCATCGGCATGCCCTATGGCTGCCGCGACGGCGCTTGCGGCTCGTGCAAGTCGAAGCTCATCTCCGGCCGGGTGATCCACGGCGTGCACCAGGCCAAGGCCTTGTCACCGGCCGAAGAAGCCGCCGGCCTGATCTTGCCGTGCTGCGCCGCGCCGCAAACCGACTGCGTTATCGAAGCGCGCAGCGTGCCGGCCGCGGGCAGCGGTGCGATCCTGAAGATGCCCACGCGCGTGATGAGTATTGAAAGGCCCTGCGCCGATGTCAGCCTGCTGCGCCTGCA
>JAYUQE010000010.1:0-6121 GCA_043756905.1 Burkholderiales bacterium
ACCTTCTACCCCAGCCCCATGGCCACGGCCACCGCCATGTACCACTCGGGGCTGAACCCGCTCAAGGGCATCAGCCGTTCTAACGAACGAGGTGAGCGGGTGCAGATCGTGCGCGGCGAACGCCAGCGCCGGCTGCACAAGGCGTTCTTGCGCTACCACGACGCCAACAACTGGCCGCTGCTGCGCGAGGCTTTGAAGGACATGGGCCGCGCTGATTTGATCGGCAACGGCAAGCACCACCTGGTGCCCAACTACCAGCCCGCCACCGGCGGCGCTTATGAAAGCGCGCGGCGCAAGAACTCCACGCCGGCGGGTGAAAAACGCTCCAGCGTGACGCAAGGGCGCCTGCTCACCCAGCACACCGGGTTGCCGCCGCGCGCGGGTGTGGCAGGCACACCCGCGCGACGCAAGCCAAAGGCTTGAGACCCCTGCGCTGGCTCAGCGGGTTTGCACCGCCGAGGTGATGATCACGTCGGGGATCGGCGTGCATTCCGGCGAGGTGGTCACACTGCTCAATGCCGCGCACGTGGCTGGGTTGCCCGCCAGGCTGTGAATGGCGTCCGCCATCGCAGGAGTCAGCGTGCCTGCGGCATCCGCGGTCACGGCGCCAAACACGGCATAGCCGCCGTTGAAGCTGTCAAGAAATGCCGAGTTGTCTTTCATGTTTATGAAGAACTGCGCCGCGGCCGTGTCAGGTGCCGCCAGGCGCGCCATGGCGATGGAGTATTTGATGTTGCTCAGGCCCTTGCCCACTTCAAGCGCAATCTGCGCTGCCGTGACCTTCTGCAAAGGTGCATTGCCCGTGCGCACCGGGAACAGGCCACCACCCTGAATGACGAAGTCGCTGGAAACGCGGTGGAAGATCAGGCCGTTGTAGAAGCCCGCATTCACATAGCCCAGGAAGTTGTCCACCGTGATCGGTGTCTTGTCCGGCGCCAGGGTGATGACCATGCTGCCGTTGACGCTGCCGCCATTGCTAACCGTCAACGTTACCTGCGGGACCAGCACGGTGAAGTTGGCGTTGGCCAGCCCCAGGCTGTCGCTGACGCGGGTGACGAAGACCTGCTGCGCGCCCACCTTGGACACTCTGCATTGGTAGTAAGACGTGGTGTCGGCGTTGGCCGGGATCAGGGTCGGGTGAACGGTGATGAGGCTGCACCCGGGCGACGAAATCGTGGCGCCGGCCAGGCCGGTGCCCGTGACGGTGACGTCCATGTTGTTGGCGTACTTGGGCGCCGAAGTGGCCACGCTGCTCACCGTGAGCGTGCCGGTGCTGCCGCCGCCGCCGCCGCCACCGCCGCCGCAGGCGGCAAGGGCAGCAGTGGCAATCAATGCGGCGGTGGCGCGCAACGCGCGGCTGTGTGCGATGTTCATGTCTTGGGCTCCGAAATAGGCGTGGGTCATTGAAATGGCTGTACCGCGCGATGCTAGGGCACCGAACCGGGTCGCCTTGTTCCAAGAAACCGGCTTTGGCCGGTCAATAGTGGGTCAGTACCGGGTCATCAGCGGGTCAACAGTGGGCGGTTGGCATGCCACAAAGGCGGCACTCAGCAGCACAAAGGGGCCTGTTTACCCGTTACTTTTTGACATCAATCGAGGGTGCGCTTTCTAGAATTTGTTTGTAACACGACCCCCGAAAGATCGCCATGCGCCTGACCGCCTTCTTGCAATCAAAACTGTTTCCGGCCTGCTTGCTCGCCTGCGCCCTGAGCGCGGGGCCGGCGCGGGCGCTGGACGTGGTGGCGCCCGTGGCCACCAACAGCGCGGCCAGCGGCAAATTGCGCGAAGGCCGCGACGCACTGGCCGCGAACAAGCTTGATGCGGCCCACGCCGCCTTCACCGAGGCCGCACGCCTGGCCCCGAAGGACCCGCGGCCCTGGGTGGGCCGCTCAGCCGCCGCGCAACTGCGCGGCCGCGCCGCCGAAGCGCGCGAGCACATGGCGCGTGCCGTGGCCTTGGCGCCAGACCATGCACGCGTGCTGCACATTCAGGGCCAGTTGCTGCTCGACCAGCAGGACCACCCGGCCGCCGAGGCCGTGTTTCGCAAGGTCCTGGGCCTGGCGCCCAAACAGATCGAAAGCCAGATCGGCTTGGCCAATGCGCTCAGCGGCCAAGGCAAGGCGGTGCCCGCGCGCGAGCTGCTGGCCCAGGCCACCAAGGCTGCCAATGCACCGGCTGATTGGCTGCTGCTGGGCAACGCCCAGTTGGCTGCCGGTGATGCTGATGCTGCCCTGATGGCGTTCAACAAGGTGCCCGCCGGGCAAGACACCGTGGTGGCGGCGCAGGCCGGCAAGGCCGAAGCCCTGGAACGCCTGGGCCGCACGGAGATGGCCCTTGCTGCCTTGCAGCGCGCCATCGAGGCGGCGCCGACCCATGCCGACCTGCAGATTCGGCGCGGCCTGCTCTTTGAGCAACTGAAAAAGCCCGACAGCGCCGAAGCGGCCTACCGCGAAGCCATCCGCCTGGACGAAAAGAGTGCGGCCGGGCACAACAACCTGGCCTACCTGCTGGGCAGCCGCGGCGTCAAGCTCGATGAAGCGCTCAGCCATGCCAAGCGTGCCTTGCTGCTGGACCCGTCGGCCGCCATGTTCGACACCCTGGGCAGCGTGCACCTGGCGCGGCGGGATTTCGAGGCCGCCCGCACGGCGCTGGAACAGGCGGTGGCCAAGGCGCCCGAGCGCGACGTGTACCGCCAGCGCCTGGCCCAGGCGCAAGCCCAGGGCAAGGGCGCTGAAGCCGTGGCGGCGGCATTGGCCAGCGAGCCGCCCGCCACCGTGGCGGCGCGGCCAATCAAAACCGTGCCCAGCATCACGACCACCGCTTCACAACCGGCACAGCTTGGCAGTGCCGCCGCAAGTGCTGCCGCGGGGGGCGCCACTGGCGGTGCGAACGCCGGTGCGAACGCCGGGGTGAGCGTGGGGACAAACGTGGGGACAAACGTATCGACAGGCGCCGCTGCCAGTGCAGACACCCCGGCGGGGGCTGGCGCCAGCGACGCGCGCGCTGCCGTGGCCAGCCGCTTGCAGGCCTGGGAAAGCGCCTGGGAAGCCAAGGACGCGGGCCGCTACCTGGGCGTGTATGCCACAGACTTCAAGCCCGAAAAGCATCGCAACCGCGATGAATGGGCGGCAGACCGGCGCAAGAAACTCGACAAGCCGGGCAGCATCCAGATCGATCTCGAAACACCGAACTTCGAGGTGGCGGGTGACGTGGTCAAGGTCACCTTCACCCAGCGCTACAGCTCGTCGAACTACAAGGACGAAACGCGCAAGCAACTGGAATGGGTGAAAGAGGGCGGGGAGTGGCGCATTCGCCGGGAAACCACGCTGTGAGGGCGGTTTGCGCCGAAGGGCGAACCCACTGCGCACTCGCTGCGCACCCACCGCCGTGAGCGCGCGGTTCAGCCCGGCTTGAACCCGTCTTTCAGTCCGGTGACGCGGTTGAACACCGGCGCGCCGGCGCGGTGGTCGTAGCGGTCGGCCACAAAGTAGCCGTGGCGTTCGAACTGAAAGTGCTGCTCCGGCGCGGCCCCTGACAAGCCCGGTTCGAGCCACGCCGTGACCACGCTCTTGCTGTGCGGGTTGATCTCACCGAGCACATCGCCACCGTCGGCACCGGGCCGCTCAGCGCTGAACAGCGGGTTGAACAAGCGCACCTCGGCGCGCACGGCGTCGTGCGCCGCCACCCAGGTGATCACACCCTTGGTCTTGACGGCATTGGCGCCAGGCGTTCCGCTCTTGGTATCGGGCACCAACTCGGCCAGCACCTCGGTCACCTGGCCGGCGGCATCTTGCCGGTGGCCGGTGCAACGAATGACGTAACCATATTTCAGCCGCACCAGGCTGCCGGCCGCGGCGGCGCCGTCCGGCCCCGTGCGTGGCGGGCTCAGGCGGTGGTAGCCCTTTTCGGGCTCGGCCTGGAAATCTTCGCGTTCAACCCACAACTTCGGGCCCAGCGTGAAGCTGCGCTGGCCGCGTTCCGGTTGCGCCGGGTGCACCGGCGCCTGGCAGGGCTCATGGTGGCCCGCGCCCGCGCCCATGCCCGCGCCCATGCCCGTGCCCATCACCTCGGCCCAATTGGTGAGTGTCAGCGCCAGCGGGTCGAGCACGGCCATCGCGCGCGCCGCCTTGGCGTCGAGGTCATCGCGCAGCGCAATGTCGAGCCAGGCATAGTCGATCCAGCCGCCTGACTTGGTCACGCCCGTGCGTTCGGCCAGCAGTTGCAGGCTGGCTGGCGTGTAGCCGCGCCGGCGCAGGCCCACCAGCGTGGGCATGCGTGGGTCGTCCCAGCCATCGACCACTTTCTCTTCAACCAGTTGGCGCAGCTTGCGTTTGCTGGTGACGATGGTGGTGACGTTCAAGCGCGCAAATTCATACTGCTTCGGCAGCGGCGCGCTCAACAGGCCGCATTCGGCCAAGCGTTCGAGCAGCCAGTCGTAGAACGGCCGCTGGTCTTCAAATTCGAGCGTGCAAATGCTGTGTGTGATGCGCTCCAGCGCGTCTTCGATCGGGTGCGCAAAGGTGTACATCGGGTAGATGCACCAGGCGTCGCCCGTGTTGTGATGGGTGGCGCGCTTGATGCGGTACAGCGTGGGGTCGCGCAGGTTGATGTTGGCGTGCGCCATGTCGATCCTGGCGCGCAGCACCATCGCGCCGTCGGCATGCTGGCCGGCTTTCATCTCACGCAGGCGGGCCAGGTTTTCCGCGGCCGGCCGGTCGCGCCAGGGGCTGGCCCGGCCCGGGGTGTTGAAGTCACCACGGTGGCTGCGCATGTCGTCGGCGCTTTGCTCATCCACATACGCATGGCCGGCGGTCACCAGCGCCTCGGCGGCGCGGTACATGAAGTCGAAGTAATTGCTGGCGAAGTAGAGGTGGCTGACGCCGCCCACGTTCCAGTCGAAACCCAGCCAATGCACCGCGTCGATGATGGCGTCAACGTATTCCTGCTCTTCCTTCTCGGGGTTGGTGTCGTCGAAGCGCAGGTGGCACACGCCGCCATAGTCGCGCGCCAGGCCGAAGTTGACGCAAATGCTCTTGGCGTGGCCGATGTGCAGGTAGCCGTTGGGCTCGGGCGGGAAGCGGGTGCGGATGCGCGCGGTGTCAAGCGGCGCGTTCGCATGATGGGCCGCATCGCCCGGCGTGCCCGCAAAACGCCGGCCTGCATAGGACGGGTCGGCCAAGTCGCGTTCAATGATGTTGCGCAGGAAATTGCCGGCTCGTGCGGGCTCGTCTTTGGGGGTTTGGGACATGCGGCGATTCTATGGGCGGCCCCTGGCGCCAACCCCCTGCGCGGGCCTGCGGGCCGGCATCCCCAAGTGTGGTTTTCGGGTGGGTTGAAAATAGCCGCCGGCGCGCCAGGCCCTGGCCGTGCCGGGCCACTTCAGCAGGGGGAAACGATGCCGGGCTTCGTCGAAGTCACGCACCAGGAATGGATCGCGGCCGCCGAGCCCTTGGTGCGCCAGCAGTTCGCTGATCTGCAGCACCACATCGCCACGGGCGTGCATTCGAAGGTCAAGTTCAAACTCTTGTCTGAGAGCTTCAAGCGCGCGCGTTTCGTGCGCGAGCTGCGCTGGCTGGGGCTGCACATGCGCGATGTGTATGTGCGCGAGTTCGAGCCCGACGGCACCATGCTCGACACGGCCATCTCGGGCCCGAACAAGGGCGCCACGCTGATGTTCCGTTTCACATCGAGTTCGCTGGCCAGCACGGTGGGCACGGTGGTTGAAATCAACGCGCGCCTGCCGCTGCCGCGGATCATCGGGCCGCTGGTCAAGCCGCTGTGGCGCGCCCAACTGCGCCGCGCCGTGCAACGCGCCGCGGCCGAAGACAAGTACGACCTGGAAGTGCGCGGCTACACGCCGGTGCAGCGCCCGCTGGCTGCGGCGGCCTGAATCTCACTGCGCCGCGGCCAGACGCACGCGAACATCTTCCACGCGAGCCCGGTTCACGCCGCGGTCACCGTGCCCGATGCGAGATGCCGAGCGCACCTGCACCACGCCGACCTGCTCGTCAAACCAGAACTCAACGTCGTCGGTGAACTTCAGCAGCTTGGTGGTGAACTCGGCGTACAGGTAGTCCGGCTCGCTCTTCATCACCTTCGCACCGGGCATCGCCGCCACGAT
>JAYUQE010000011.1:0-17660 GCA_043756905.1 Burkholderiales bacterium
GGGCATCAACCCGATCTGGTTCGGCATTTTCGTCACCATGATGATCGAGATCGGCATGCTCACCCCGCCCGTGGGCATGAACGTCTTCACCGTCAAGACGCTGCTGCCCGAGGTGCCGCTGGCCACCATCTTCCGCGGCGTGATGCCCTTCGTGGTGGCCAACCTGATCGCCGTGGCGGCCATCATCGCCTGGCCGCAACTGGTGTTGGCGCCGCTGAGTTGGTTGAGTTAACGGCTCACTGCGCAGGCGCAGTCAGTGCGCCGCGTGCTCGGCCAGCACCATCTGCGCCGCCTTCTCGCCAATCATGATGCTCGGCGCATTGGTGTTGCCCGATGTCAGCGTGGGCATCACCGACGCATCGGCCACGCGCAGACTTTGTGCGCCGCGCACGCGCAGGTGAGGGTCGAGCACCGCGCGCGCGTCGCTTCCCATGCGGCAGGTGCCCACCGGGTGGTACACGGTCACCGCATTGCCGCGCATCCAGTCGAGCAGGGCTTGATCGCTTTGCTTATCCGGCCAGGGGTCGGCCTCGGCGCTGATGAGCTGGGCAAACGCCGGCTGCTGCGCCAGGCGGCGCGCCAGCTTCACGCCCTGCAGCGTGCGCAGCGCGTCGTCTTCATCGGCCAGGTAGTTGCCCTGGATGCGCGGCGCTTGCTGCATGCTCGGGCCGCTGGCCAGCACGCTGCCGCGGCTCCTGGGCCGCAGCACGCACACGGCAGATTGCATGCCCGATTCGCGGTGCGGCGCCTGGCCCATGCCGTTGGAGCTGAACTCAATGAAGTGGAATTGCAAGTCGGGCCGCGGCTCGTGCTCGCTGCTGCGGCAAAAGATGCCCGCGCGAATCGGCGCCTGGGCCATGCGGCCGCGCCGCGCCACGGCGTATTGCAACGTAGCCCAGGCCAGTTGCGCCTTGTTGTGATACAGGTCGTTCAGCGTCACGGGCTGGTTCAGCGTGTAGCGCAAACGGGCCTGCACATGGTCTTGCAGATTCAAGCCCACCTCGGGTGCCTCAACCAGCGGCCTGATGCCCAGACTTTGCAAATGCGCCGGCGCACCGATGCCCGAGCATTGCAGCAACTGCGGGCTGTGGATGGCACCGGCGCAGACGATGACTTCGCGCGCCGCGGCCACATTCACCACCTGCCCCTGGCGCAGCACCTCCACGCCGCAGGCGCGCTGGCCTTCAAAGCGCAGGCGTTGGGCGGGTGTGTCCGTCCAAACTGTGAGGTTGGCGCGCTGGCGCACCGGGCGCAAATACGCTCGCGCGCTGCTCACCCGCAAACCGCCGGCCAGGGTGTGCTGGTAGTAGCCCACGCCTTCCTGGCTGGTGCCGTTGAAGTCATCGGTTAATGGCAAGCCCAGGCCCTGGCCGGCTGCGATGAGTGCGTTGCACAGCGCACTGCTGCGCGGCGGCGTGCTCACGACCAGCGGGCCGCCGCGGGCATGCAAGGGGCCGGCGGGCAAGCTGCGGTTGTCTTCGCTGCGCAAGAAGTGCGGCAGCACATCTGCCCAGGCCCAGCCTGTGCAGCCGGCTGCGGCCCAGCCGTCATAGTCCTGCGCCTGGCCGCGGATGTAGATCATGCCGTTCATGGCGCTGGTGCCGCCCAGCACGCGCCCGCGTGGGCAGGGGATGCGCCGGCCGCCCAAGGCGCTTTCAGGCTCGGTGGCCAGGCGCCACTCAATGCGCGCATCGCGCAGCGCGATTTGCAGGCCCAGCGGCAGGTGGATCCAGGGCGAACGGTCCGCCGGCCCGGCTTCAATCAACAGCACCTTGAAGCGCGCATCGGCGCTGAGCCGGTTGGCCAGCACGCAGCCGGCCGAGCCGGCTCCGATGATGATGAAGTCGAACGTTAGTGATGCCGGCAAGGGGGTGATCATGCTCATCAACACATTCTGCAGGCAGGCTACGCCGGCGGCAGCCACATCGGCATCGGCTCGAACCGGTTGGTGCTGCGCGTGGCGCGGGACAGGCAGGGCCGAACGGCCGAGCGAGCGCTACGGGCGTGTCAGCGCCGCTTCAATCAACACCACCAGCGGCCTGCGCCAGCAGCGGCAGCGTGACGACGAATCGGCTGCCCTGGCCACGCCCGGCGCTGCTCGCCACGACATGCCCGCCGTGAGCTTCGACGAGCTGGCGCACCACGGTCAAGCCGACGCCCAGGCCGACGCCGTTGTAGCCGATGGCATGCGTGTCCTGCACAAAAGGCTTGAAGATATCGGGCAGGAATTCGGGCGAAATGCCGATGCCGTTGTCTTGCACCGTCAAACTCAATTCGTCTGCTTCCACCGCCACCGCCAGCGTGATGGCGCCGCCATCGCGCGTGTACTTGGAGGCGTTGTTGAGCAGGTTGCTCACCACCTGCACCAGGCGCCCCGCGTCACCGCGAAGCCGCAACGCACGTGACGGTGCCCTGACTTCAAACGACTGCAACCGCGTGTCCATGGCCGGCCGGCTGGCTTCAATGGCGTCGTCGATGATGTCGACGATGTCCACCACCTGCAGGTCAACCGCGAGGCGGCCCGTGGCCGCGTGGGTGACGTCGACCAGATCGTCGACCAGGCGCGCAATTTGCACCGTCTGGCGTTCGATGATGGCCTGGGTGCGCGCCAGCAAGGGCTCGTCGGCGCGCACCCGGCCCAGCATCGATGCGGCCAGGCGGATCGGCGCCAGCGGGTTTCTCAGCTCATGTGCAACCAGCGCCAGAAACTCGAGTTGCCGTTGCTGCGCCTGCTTCGCTGCGGCCTGCAACTCTTGCGCATCCAGCGCACCCAGAACGAGTTGCTCGTTGGCTTCTTGCAGGTGCGCGTAGCGCTGGTTGTGTTCTGCCCTGGCCAGCTCGTATTGGGTGACAGGCTGCTGCAACGACCTGAGGTTGAGATGCACATCCTTCGCGGCAAAAGCCTGCCCGGCGTGAGCCACGCAACTGCCGGGCCCGCGCGCCTTGGCTTGGTACATGGCCGTGTCGGCGCGGTCGATCAGCGTCTGGGCATCGAGCCCGTCTTGCGGATACAGCGCGATGCCGATACTGGCACTCAGCCGCACCACGTGCTCGCCGAAAAGATTGGGCGCGACGAGAGCAGCGATCACTTTGTTGGCGACGATGATCGCATCAGAAGGTTCGTTCACCTCGGTCAGCAGGATCAGGAATTCATCGCCGCCGTGCCGGCTCACGGTGTCCACATCGCGCACCGCCGCAGCGAAGCAGCGTGCCGCAAACTTCAGCACTTGATCGCCAACGCCATGGCCGAGGGTGTCGTTGATCTGCTTGAAGTTGTTCAGATCCAGGAACAAAAGTGCCAGCGGTTCGCTGCGGCGTTTCGCGCTGGCAATGGCACGCGTGAAGCGGTCGACGAGCAACGCCCGGTTCGGCAGTTGGGTCAGCGGGTCGAGCCCCACGGTGCGCGACACGTCGTCCAAGGCCTGCGCGGAGGCGGCGACGTCAGCCTGGCTGCGCAGCGCGGCCACGACCAGTTCCTCGTTGGCCTGCACCAGCATTTCAGCCCGGCCGTGGTCCAACCGGCTTTCTGCGACCACCACTTCCTGCAGCAGGCGCACCAGCACCGCGCGCATCGCCTGCACCTTGTCTTCCAGCCGCGCCAGGTTGTCGGCCGCCTTGTGGCTGGCGCCATTGAGGCCAGGGTCTTGGTTCAACATGGGGCTCTTGCTCGCCGCTCAGCCGCCGTTGGCGCTGCCGTTCGCGGCAGCGGGCTCGGCGGGCGGTGTTCGTGTCGGGCGGCCGCCGAGCAGCCCTTCCTCTTCGAGCAGCATGTCGCCGATGCAGATGCCGTCGTTGCCGACGGTGTACTCGCGCAGTTCGTTCGAATGCGCGCTGGCCCGGACCTTGACCACGGCCATCACGCGGCGCAGCCGGCTCTGCACCTCGATGTAGCGTTGCACGATGATCGCGTCGGTCATGAACGCGGTGCCATAAGGGCTGAAGCGCAGGTCGGTGTAGCGGTCTTCGAGTTCGGACGTCATCAGCACGGAGACGCCCTCCGCCGCCAGCGCCACCACCATGCGCGACAGCGATTCGCGGAAGTCTTCGCGAAAGGTCGGCGCCACGGCGAGCTCGAAACTCGACAGCGAATCGATGACCACTCGGGTGGCCTTCAGGCGGTGGATCTCGGCGACGAGTTGAATCACGATCTCGTCGATCGACAGATCGGGCGCCCGACCGTCGACCAGGCCCACCTTGCCCGCTGCAATCAGCTCGGCGATGACGCGCGTGCGCTGGCGGTCTGGGCGCTGCTCGAAGGCCGCGATCACCCCGGTTTCACCACAGCGCGCCCCCTCGGCCAGGAAGGCCGTGGCCAGCAGGCTCTTGCCGGAGCCTGAGGGGCCCGCCACCAGCATGGAGTAGCCGCGCGGCAAGCCGCCGCCGAGCATGTCGTCCAGGCGCTGCACCCCGATTGACAGCCGCGAAGCCGACGCTTTCTCTGGCGAGTCGGCAGCCGCCGCACCGACGATGCTGCTCGGCGCGAACACCTTGACACCGTCGTTGCCGAGCCTGAAGGTGTGCAGGCCGGGCAGCGACGGCTGGCCACGCATTTTCATGACTTCCAGCTTGCGCACCATCGAGTTGCGATGGATGCTTTGGCGCAGCCAGATCAGGCCGTCGGCGACCGTGAAAACCGGGTTGGCATCGGTCTCGACAACGTACTCGCCGATGAGGAAGGTGGTGGCCTGCCAGCTCGTCATCAATATGCCGAGCTGTTGCACGAACTGTTGCAGGTTGCGGCTCGGTTTGCCGTCGGCATCGATCAAGGTCGACACCGATCGGAATGAGTCGACGAACACCAGCGCCGGGCTGCGCGCCTCGACTTCGGCGACGATGCGGCGCAGCACAAGATCGAGGTCTCCGGCCAGGGTGTCGTCCGACAGGTTGACGAAGTGAACACTGCGATTGACCGCGTCGTTGTCGAAAAACTCAAACTGCTGTTGATAGCGCAGCATCTTCAGCGGCGGCTCGCCAAGCACGGTGAAGTACAGCGCCGGCCGCTCGGGCGTGGCCAGCGCAAACATGATCTGGTGGGCCAGCGTGGTCTTGCCGGAGCCCGGCTGCCCGGCGATCAGGTTGAACGAGAACTCGGGCAAGCCGCCGCCAAGAACCTGGTCCAGGCCGGGCACGCCGGTCAACAAACGCTTGATCGTGACTTTGGAGCTCATGGGGTGACCTTCGTGCTGTGCACTGCGGAATTCTTCTTTCGGACGGCCGGGCGGGAGCTCATTGGATGGCCTTCGTCATGGCTAATCAGCGTTTTGCGTGAGTGGTGTGGGTGGTGTGGGTTGTGTGGGTGGTGCACCCATGAAATCAATCCAGGCGGTGCGCAGCAGCCGTTCAGTCAGTGAGGGCCCGACCAGGCTGCTCAGCAAGTCGTGGAAGGCCTGCAAATAGGTGGCCCCACCCAGGGCGGCATTCGCGCTGTGCTGCCCAGACAGCAGCGTCTTCAGGCTGGCAAGGTGGTCTTCGCCGGCGGGCTCGCCAGCCAGCCAGGGGTGGCTGCGGCCCGCCAGGTGCAGGCTGCGCCGCTGCAGCGCCGCAACGCCGCGCAGGCCAACGATGGGGGCCAGGGTGGTTTCGATTGCCTGGCATTTGGCGCCAACCGCCTGCGCAATCTGGGCGGCCGTCGCCTCTGCGTTGCCCTGGCGCGCCAAAGATGCAGCAATCTGTCGGATCTCCGGGCCGTCTTCCATGGGGAACAAATCATTCACTGCTGCGCGATGGGCGCATGGTACGTTGCTTTGCACTTCAAACAACAAGAAGACAGGCTGCCCCGCACGCGCTGGCACAGCTCTAGAGCTAGGCGGAACAGGGTAGTGGGCAGAGTCCCACCCGTCTGTGCGGTATCGAACACTGTGCGGCGACGCAGACGCAGACGCAGACGCTGACGCTGACGCTGACGCTGACGCAGACAACCGGGGCGATCGCACGCGGCCTGTGGTAACTTGGGTTAACTTCGATCGCCGCGTTTTACAGCCCTGCCCTATGCCGCCCCCCGCCCCGCCTACCGACCCCAGGCAAAACGCTCTGCTGGGCGAACTTCCCGCCGCCGAGTGGCAGCGCTGGGCTGGCCAACTCGAGCGGGTGGATCTGCCGCTCGGCCTTGTGCTGCACGAGCCGGGCGTCTTGCTCAGCCACGTCTACTTTCCCACGACCGCGATCGTCTCGCTGCTTTATGTGATGGCCAACGGCGACTCGGCGGAGATCGCCATCATCGGCAACGATGGGATCGTCGGCACCTCGGTGTTCCTGGGTGCCGAGTCCACGACCAGTCAAGCCGTCGTGCAAAGTGCGGGTGAAGGATTCCGGTTGAAGGCACAGGCCATCAAGGAATTGTTCACGCATCCGGCCGTGCTGAACTTGCTGTTGCGCTACACGCAGGCACTGCTCACTCAGATGGCGCAGACGGCGGTGTGCAATCGCCTGCACTCGCTGGATCAGCAACTCTGCCGCTGGCTGTTGCAGAGCCTGGATCGCCTGCCGGGCCTGGAGCTGGTGATGACGCAGCAACTGATCGCGAACATGTTGGGCGTACGCCGCGAGGGCGTGGCGGCGGCTGCGGCGAAACTGCAGAACGCGGGGCTGATCCGCTATGCCAAAGGCCACATCCGGGTACTCGACCGCAGCGGCCTGGAAGCGCGCTCCTGTGAGTGTTATGCGGTGGTCAAGCAGGAGTTCGACCGCCTGCTGCCGCGCAGGGCTGCGCACCCTGCCGAGCGGGCTGGGGAACGGGCTGGGGAACGGGCTGGCAAATGATCAGCGCAACGGCAAATCACCGGCCAGCCCGGCGCGCTGAACCGGCGGCCTTGATGGCGCGCCACAGGGCACGCAGTGTGTTCACTCCGGCAGCACGCCAATCTCTTTGGTGACGTCGGCCCAGCGGCTGGCTTCGCTGCGCAGGAAGGAGGCCACTTGCGCCAGGTTCATGCTGCCATCGACCAGCGGGCCGATGGCGCCGATGCGCTCGGCCACTTCCTTGTCGTTCAGCAGCGCGTTGACATCGCGCCGGCTGCGCTCGATGGCCGCGGCCGGCGTGCCGGCGGGTGCCATCAGGGCGAACCAGCCCACCATGTCAAAGCCGGGCAGCCGCTCGGCCAGCGCCGGCACGCCTTCCCACCCCACCACGCGCTGCGGGGCCGTGGTGGCCAGCACGCGCAGCCGGGCCTGGCGCACCAACGCGGCGGTGGCGGCCAGGTCGGCCACCATGGCCTGCACATAGCCGCCCAGCAGGTCTTGCGTGCCCACGCCCACGTTGGCGTAGGGCACCAGGTTGGCGGCCATTTGCGCGCGGGCATTGAGCAACCGCGCGATCATGCCGCTGAAGGTGCGCGGGCCTTCGTTGCCAAGCGTGAACTGGCCCGGCTCGGCCTGCACCTGGCGGATGAGATCGTTGATGTTTTGCAGCGGCGAATCGACCTTCACCAACACCGCGAAGGGGCTGCGCGCGATGAAGGCCACGGGCACGAAGTCTTTGGCCGGGTCGTAGGGCAAGGTCTTGAACAGCAGCGGGTTGGTCACCAGGGCGGCGGTGGTGGCGAAGTAGAAGTTGTAGCCATCGGCGGCGGAGCGCGCCGCGGCCTGGGCCCCCACCACGTTCTGGCCGCCGGGCCTGTTGTCGATCACCACCGCCTGGCCCCACAGCTTGCCCAGCCGTTCGCTCAAGATGCGGGCCACGTTGTCAGGGCCTGAGCCGGCTGGTTGCGACAGCAGCCACTTCACCGGCCTGTCGGGCCAGGCCTGGGCACGCAAGGTAGATGTTGTGGCGGCCAGGGCGCTGCTGGCCAGGGCGAGGTTGAAGCGGCGTCGTTGCATGATGTGGCTTTCAGTGATTAACGTTTGATTCAATTTGACAGCATGGCCTGCTGTTCGCCCAGCAGGGCGGCCAGTTCGGCGGCACTGGCGGCGGTGCCGTAGACGTAATGATCAGGCCGCACCAGCGCGGCCTGGCAGGCGTGGTGCTGCATCCAGGCGGCCACCACGCCTTCGCTTTCGCGCGCCGCGGGGCTGCCCAATGCCACCACGGTGAGGCCCGGCTCGGCTGCGGGCGCGGCCAGCGCGGCCTGCGCGGCCTGCGCGGCCGTGGTGACGACACGCCAGCCGGTGCCAAAGCAGTCATCCATCAAACGGCCATCGTCCAACCGCGGCTGTGGAAACAGCAGGCCTCGCCCGCTGCTGTTCGCCGCCGAAAGCAAACCGGCTTCCAGCCGCGGCAGCACGTCTTGCCGCGGCGTGTCTTGCACCACCCCTCCGGCCGCGGCCAGCAGCCGCGCATCGCGCGCCCGGGCCTGGGCCAGGTCGCGTTCGCAGATGATCGCGCCGGCGGCTTTCAGGCGGCTGGTGAGCTCGCGCACATGCGCCTGGCGTTCGTGGCCGTAGCTGTCGAGCAGCCTGTCAGCCGCGGCACCTGTCACCTCGCCCTTCGCCACCGCGGCCAGCTTCCAGCACAGGTTGGCCACATCGCGCACGCCCAGGCACATGCCCTGGCCCAGAAAGGGCGGCTGCATGTGCGCCGCGTCACCGGCCACGAACACACGGCCGGCGCGCCACTGCTTGGCCACCAGGGCATGAAAGCGGTAGCTCGACTGGCGCCACAACTCGCCATCTTGCGGCGTGAGCCAGCGCGCCAGCAGCGCCCAGGTGCGCGCCGGCGTGGCGGCTTGCTGCGGGTCTTCGCCGGGGTTGAGCGCAATCTCCCAGCGCCGGTGGTTGCCCGGGCCGATCACCAGCGTGCACGGCCGCGCCGGCTCGCAGTACTGCACGCTGGTGCGCGGCAGCTTGGCCAGGCCGCGCTGGTTGACGCGCACATCCACCACCAGCCAGGGCTCGTCGAAACCGAGGTCGTCGAGTTCAATGTTCACCAGGCCGCGCACCGTGCTGGCGCCGCCGTCGCAGCCGATCACCCAGCGCGCATGCGCGGCCGATGCGCTGTTGTCAGCGGCGCGCAGCGTGAGCGTGGCGCCGTCGGCACCCTGCACCAGCGCCGTCAACTCGGTGCCGAGTGCCACGCTCACGTTGGGCAACTGTGCCACGCGCTGGCGCAACACGCTTTCCACCGCCGGCTGCGTGAAGACGAGCGACGGCGTGTAGCCCTGCGGGTAAGGTGGCGCCACCATGGTCATGCGGCGGATGAGCTGGCCGTCGGCACCGAACCATTCGGAATGGGTGAACGGCTCGGTGTGCGGCAGCACCGCATCCACCACGCCGAGTTGCTGGCACACGCGCATGATTTCGTGGTCAAGCGCGATGGCGCGCGGTATCTCGTGCACATCGGTGAGCTTGTCGCAAACATAGACCCTCAACCCGGCTTGGCCGAGCAGGCCCGCGGCCACAACGCCCACCGGGCCGTAGCCGACGATGGCCACATCGAACACGAGCTGTTCAAGCCTCGTTAACGATCGGGTTGAGCAGTACGCCGATCTGGTCGATCTCGATCTCGATCACGTCGCCCGCCTTCATCCACACCGGCGGCGTGCGTGCCTGGCCCACGCCGGCCGGCGTGCCCATGATGATGGCGTCGCCGGGCTCCAGGGTCATGCACTCGGCCAGCAGCGCAATGGTTTCATCCACCGGGAAGATCATGTCGCTGGTGTTCGCGTCTTGCATCACCTGGCCATTCAGCCGGCTTTGGATGCGCAGGCCGGTGGCGCCGGGGCTCAACTCATCGGCCGTCACCAACACCGGGCCGAAGCCGCCGGTGGCGTCGAAGTTCTTGCCGATGGTCCACTGGCCAGTGCGCTTTTGATAGTCGCGCACCGACATGTCGTTGAAGCAGCCGTAGCCGAACACATATTGCAGCGCGTCACCCCGCTTGGTGTGGCGCGGCACCTTCTTCGCAATCACCACCGCCATCTCGGCTTCGTAATCGAACTTCGAAGACACCCTGGGCACCACGCCGGGCTGGCCGTGGCCCATGAGCGAACTCTTGCCGCGGTAGAAGAACCAGGGGTAGTCGGGCTTGTCGCGGCCGCCTTCCTTGGCATGGTCAAAGTAGTTCAGGCCCAGGCAAATGGTTTTGCCCGGCTCGGGCACGAGCGGCGCGAACTCCTGTGCGGCCAGCGGCAGGCGCGGCGCATCGGAAGCGATGGCGGCGCGGCCTTCGGCTTGCAGGTCGATGCCGGCTTCGAGGGCGGCGCGCAGGTCATGCGGCACGCCTGCGCGGGCCTGATTCAGGTCGATGATCGACTCGCCGTCGACAACGGCCAAACGCGGCTGGCCTTTGAGCAAGTAGGTGGTGAAACGCATGAAGACCTCCTGGGGGTTGGGTGTTTAACAGGTCAATGAACAGGCGTGAACAACACCCGGCGCTGCGCCTGTTTGAGTTGATCGGTCGGCACGGTGCCGATGCCCCATTGGTCGATGCGCCCGGGTGGCCAAGTCCAATCGGTGGGCGCGCCGGGCCGGTAGCTGTCGTCGATCTGTTGCACCTCGGCGGTGTATTCGATGACGATGCCGAACGGGTCAACAAAGTAATTGAAAGCGTTGTCGCCCGGGCCGTGCCGCCCAGGGCCCCATTGCGGCGGTAAGCCGGCATCCCTCAAACGCCCGCCGCCGCGCATCACGGCGTCGAGCGTGGGCATGAGGAAGGCGACGTGGTTCAGCGCGTCGTTGTCGGTGTCGCCCAAGGCGATGCTGTGGTGGTCGGCATTGCAATTCATGAAGGCCATGATGCGGGTGCGGTCAGCCAGCACGAAGCCCAGCGCCTGCTCGAAAAAGGCCTGCGTGGCGGCCACGGCATGGGCGTTGAGCACGGCGTGGGCCAGGCGCAGGGGTTGATCGGGCGGCACGGGCTGGTCAGGCACGCGGCGCGCATCGCCATGAACGACTTCAATGCGCCGGCCATCCGCATCGCGAATCATCAGCGCGCGGCCGCCGGCCGGGTCTTGCGCCGGGCTTTCTTTGCGCTCGACGACGCCGCCCGCGGCCAACGCAGCTTGCGCAACGGCGCCCAGCGCCGCGCTGCTGCGCGCACGCAAGGTGACGTGGCGGATGCACGGCGTGCCCGGAGCGGCATGCAGCGCCAGCAGGTGGTGGTCTGCGCCGCCGCCGCGCAGGTATAGCGCGCCTTCGGTGCGCACGGCGACATCAAGCCGCCAGACCTGGGTGTAGAAGCTTTCGGCCGCGGCGAGATCGGGCACGGTGAGGGCCACGCTGCGCAGGCCTTCGATCCAGGGGGACTTCATGGTGGCCGCTCCGAATTAACGCTTCAGATCAGGCGTGCGCCAGGCCAGCGGCCGCGATGCCCGCGATGACGATCTGTTCGTCTTCATCGCCCGTGCCACCCGAGGCGCCGGCCGCACCCACCACCGCGCCCGAGGCGTCGGTGATCAACACCGCGCCGGTTTGCGGAATGAATTTCTGCTGCGCCGTGGCGGCGATGGCGCCAAAGAAGGCCGGCATGTCCTTGGCGCGCGCGGCCAGGGCGCGGCTGTTCACGCCCATGCCGATGGCTGCCCCCGCCTTGCCCAAGGCAATGTCCAGCCGCAAGGCACTGGCGCCGTCTTCACGCGCGCTGGCCAGCACCTGCGCGGCGGCATCCACCACCACCACACCCATGGGTTTGAAGCCGTGCTGGCGGGCGGCGGCCAGGGCGGAATCGATCACGTTGCGGGCTTGGGCGAGGGTGAGTGGGTTCATCAAAGACTCCAGATTTGGGGCATGGGCGGCGCAGATGGATGGGGCGTCATTCGCGGCGGCTTGGCCCTTGCCGCCAGGCCAGGCCAATCACGCTCGATGGCCGATCACGCGCGCGCCGGGTGCGATGGTAGGCGGCGCCGCATTCAGCGCTTCCATGGCAAAACCCGCGGCGGCCTTGTAGCGCGCCATGTAGGCGTCGCGCTCAGCCGCGGGGATCACAGCGTTGATGTCGTCAAACACACCGCCGCAACGTTCGTCCACCAGGCCCAGCAGGCCGAACGGCCCGGCACCGCGGTTGCGCAGCACCAAGGCCGAGATGTCGGCGCACAGCTTGCTGTCATACGCTTGCAGCGCAGCGGGTGAAACACCGTGCGTCAGCATGGCCGCGCCGAGCACGCGCGCATCGACGATGGCCTGGCTGGCGCCGTTGCTGCCCACCGGGTACATCACATGCGCGGCGTCACCCAGCAGGGCCACGCGGCCATCGACCCAGGTGGGCACGGGGTCGCGGTCGATCATCGGGTACTCAAAAATTTCATTCGCGCCGCGCAGCATCGCCGGCACATCCAGCCAGCCAAAATTCCAGCCGTCGAAATGGTGGCTGAATTCACTCAAGGCCACGCGCCGGTTCCAATCACCCTGGCGCCAGCCCTGGGCGTTGCTGACCGTGATTTCGGCGATCCAGTTGATGCTGGCCAGGCCGGTGTCGGCAGCGGGTGCCGAAATGGGGTAGACCACCACCCGGTGGCGCGCCGAGCCCAGGCCCACGAAAGATGCGCCGGTTCGAATGGGCACACCCGGTGTGGTGCCGCGCCACATGATGGCGCCACCCCACTGTATGGGCGGCTGGTGTGGGTGCATTTGTGCGCGCATGGCGGAATGCAGGCCATCGGCCGCTACCAGCAAGGCGCCGCTGGCTTGCAGCTGTTGGCCGTCTCGCGTGTCGATGAAAGCGGTGACGCCTTGCGCGTCATTGCGATAGCCGCTGACGCGCTGGCCCAAACGCAAGGCGCCCTCACCCAGGCGCTCGCGCACCGCACGCGCCAGCAGCATCTGCAACTGGCCGCGGTGCACGGCATATTGCGGCCAGCGGTAGCCGGCCAGCAGGCCGCGCGGCTCGGCATACACGTCGTTGCCGTTGCGCCCCACCAGCGCCCATTCACGCGCCTGGATGCCGATGTTGCCCAGCACCGCATCATCAAAGCCCAGGTCATACAGTTCGCGCACGGCATTGGGCTGCAAGTTGATGCCCACGCCAAGAGGCTGCAAGTCAGCCACGGCCTCGAAGACGATGCAGGGCACGCCGATCTGGTGCAGCGTCAAGGCCATGGCCATGCCGCCAATGCCGCCGCCGGCGATCAGCACGGGGCGTTGGTCAGGGTGTTGTGTCATGGTGGGTGTTTTCATGCCAAGTGCCGATAGCGCGCCTCGCGGCCGCGCCCGGCGACGGACCAGTCGGTAATCAGGTTGCGCCGCGTGTCGGTCACCACACGATAGAGCTGGTACAGCGTGGGCAGAAAGACTTCCCAGTTGGCAACTTCCTGCGCCGCGTGCGCCGCCCACACCTTGCCGGCCACGGCGTCTTCGGGCTTGCGCCGGCCCACACCGCTGCTGCGGCCATTCACACCGCCGGCAGCGGCCGACGATTGGTGAACGCGGTAGCCCATCGGGTCACCGCGGCGCATTTCTTCTTCGCTCAGGCCCAGGCCGGCGACGACCATCACATGCTCGTGCACGATCACGTCACGCACCTCGGGCGGCACTTCCTGCAGCCGCTCGAAGCGGATGTACAGGTCTTGGCGGCGGCCATCGCCCCATGTTTGCGGCGCGTTGTGAATGGCACCCAAAGGGTTGCCGTGTTGCGGCGGCACGGGCCATTCAAGCGGCTCATGTTGCTCGGGGTGCCAGAGCACGAAGCCCTTTTCCATGTTCGACGAGAACCAGTCGATCATGCGCGGTGTGACGCCATCAAGCTGCCAGTTGAAGTGGGTGCCGAGGGCGTCGTGCTCAATGTCGATGTTCATGCGGCTGCTCCTTCATGGCGGCGTGGCCTGCCCGGTTTGCAATGCGGCGCGCCAATCCTGTGGCGACTGCGCGGCGCGGTGCGAAATAAACGGCTGAAGCACGACGGGTCGCCGAACCCGAGGTTACAGCGGCGCGGTATGTAATGTCCTTGGCCGCGCCGGGTGGGTGACATCATCATCGGCAGCTTTGTCGCATCGCCTTGGAAGGAGACATTCGATGAGCTTGCAACGCCGCCACTTCAATCTTTCGCTCATGGGCAGTGCGATGGGCAGTGCGATGGGCAGTGCACTGGGCAGTGCACTGGCACTGGCCGCGCATGCCCAGCCCGCGCAAACCATTATCTGGTCAGGCTTTCCGCCTGGCGGCCTGGGCGACCAGGTGACGCGCCCACTGCTGGAAAAGCTCAAGGGCCGCTGGCCCGGCACGCTGATTCTGGACAGCAAGGTCGGCGCCGGCGGGCGCATCGCGGCCGACTTCGTGTAGCGCGCGCCGGCCGATGGCGCCACGCTGCTGCAAGTGCCCTCGTCGATCATCACGCTGTACCCGCACACCTACGGGCGCAAGCTGAACTACGACCCCTTGGTCGACTTCATCGCGCTGTCGCCGCTGGCCGCGTACACCATCTCCATGACCGTGGGCCTCATGGTGCCGGCCGAGGTGAAAACGATGGCCGACTTTTCGCGCTGGGCCAAGGCCAACCCGGACAAAGCCAACTACGGCATCCCGGCTCCCGGCTCGGCGCCGCACTTCGCCGGCATGATGTTCGAGCGCGCCACGGGCGTGGCCTTGAAGAGCATCCCGTACAGGGGTGGCGCGCCGCTGCTGCAAGACCTGCTGGGTGGGCAAATTCCGGTGGCATTCAACGTCATCAGCGAAGTGCTGGCTCATGTGAGGGCCGGGCGGCTGCGTTCGCTGGCCGTCACCAGCCCGCAGCGCTGGGCCGCCCTGCCCGAGGTGCCCACCTTCGTGGAGCTGGGTTTCAAAGACATCGAGAACGTTGAATTCCTGGGCTGGTATGCACCGGCCAAGACACCGCCTGAACTGGTGCGCCAGCTCAATGCCGCGATTCAAGAAGCCCTGGCATTGCCCGACTTGCAGGAGGTGTACAGCCGCAGCGGCCTGGTGGCGCTGCGCGAATCACCTGAAACGTTTGCCGTGCGCGTCAAAGACGAATTGACGCGCTGGAGCGGCGTGGTCAAGGCCACGGGCTTCACTGCTGAAGACTGATGACCCTGGCGGCCACCATCACGCTGAACGGCGCACAAACCTTGGTGCGCCTGCTGCAAGCCGAGCGTGTGCCGGCAGCATTCGGCATCGTGGGCGGCAAGTTGGCGCCGCTGCTGCATGCGCTGTCGCTGTCTAACATCCCGTTCCATGGCACGCGCCATGAAGCCGCCGCGCCGATGATGGCCGCGGCCGTGTTCGCCAGCACCGGCCGCATGGCCGTGGCGCTGGGCGAGATGGGGCCGGGCGGCTTGAACCTGGCCAGCGGCGCCGGCGTGGCCTTCAACAACAACCTGGCCGCCTTGCTGATCACCACCAACCAGCACCGCGCTGCGGCCTACCCGCATGCGGGCATGTTCATGGACATGGACACCCGCGCCGTGCTGGCGCCGCTGACCAAATGGAACGCCACGGTGACTGATGCGCGGCGCCTGCCCGAGCTGGTGCGCACGGCGTTCCGCGAAGCCTTGAGCGGCCGGCCGGGGCCGGTGCATTTGGATGTGCCGCAAGACGTGCTGGCGCAAATGGTTGTTTGGCGCGCTGATGAATTCGACGTAAGCCCCGCACGCACCCGCGCCACCACCGGCCCGCGCCCGGCGGCCAGCAGCGTGCATGAAGCGATGGCCTTGTTGAGCACGGCGCGGCGCCCGCTGCTGGTGGCAGGCGGCGGCGTGGTGCATGCGCAAGCTGATGGCCTGGTGCGCGAGCTGGCCGCGCGCCTGCACGCCCCCGTGGTGCCCACGCGAATGGCGCTGGGCGTGGTGGCCGCGGCGCACCCGGCGTTCATCGGCCATGGCGGCTTGATTGCGGGCGATGCGGTGAAGCGGGCGTTCGAGCAAGCCGATGTCATTGTCAGCATCGGCTGCCGCTTTTCCTCGTGGCTGTGGGACGAGCGCGGCCCGCTGGCGCGGCGCGACCATGCGCTGGTCAACATCAACATCGACGCTTCGGCCCTGGGTGCGCCCGCCTTGCACCAAGTGGCGATGCAGGCCGATGCGCGGCTTGCGCTGCAAGACCTGTTGGCGGCGCTGCCCGCGGACGCGACGGCCACGCAAACAGATTGGCTGCCGAGCCTGCGCGCCGTGCGTGCAGCGTATGACGAACGCTTGCAAGTGATGGCCGGCGACACCCACGCCACCATGCACCCGGCCGCACTGGCCCATGCCGCCGCGCAGGCCTTGCCGGTTGATGCACTGGCCGTGTACGACGGCGGCCACACCAGCTTCTGGAGCAACGACCTCACGCCGGTGCACGCCGTGCGCACGCGCTTTCACGACCCCGGCATGAGCCACCTGGGCTTTGGCTTGCCCTATGCGCTGGCGCTGCAACTCATGCACCCAGGCCGGCTGGTGGTGAACCTCACCGGCGACGGCGCGTTCGGCTTCACGCTGCAAGAGCTGGACACGGCGCGTCGGCTCAAGCTCCCGGTAGTCAACATCATCCACAACAACGCGGCCTGGGGCGTGATTCGCATGGGCCAGCGCATGGCGCTGAACTTCGAGTTCGGCACCTCGCTGGCCGACACCGATTACTCGGCAATAGCGCGCGGCTTTGGCTGCTTTGGCGAGGTGGTGGAAGACGCGCGCGAGATTCCCGCGGCACTGGCCCGCGCCCGCGCCAGCGGCCTGCCAGCGGTGATCGATTGCCGCACCAAGTTCCTGCCCCACCCCGCTGCCCCCGCCTTCGGCAGCATGAACCGTTATGGCTTCGACGCCCTCACCCGCGCCACCGTGGCGCCCAAGGAGAAAACCGTGAACAACACCCGCCTGCTCATCAACGGCGCGCGCTGCACCGCCAGCAACAGTGCCACGTTCGAGCGCCGCAACCCGATGGACGGCAGCGTGGCCACCCGCGCCGCCGCTGCGACGCCGCAAGACGCCGTGCGTGCGGTGGAAGCAGCGGCCGCGGCGTTCCCTGCCTGGTCAGCCAAGGGCCCGGGCGAACGCCGCGCTGTGCTGAGCAAGGCTGCCGAGGTGCTGGAAGGCATGGCCCCGCGCTTCGCCACCGCCATGGCCGCCGAGACGGGTGCCGCAGCACCCTGGGCCGGCTTCAACGTGCACCTGGCCGCCGGCATGCTGCAACAGGCCGCAGCGTTAACCACCCAGATGAGCGGCGAGGTGATCCCGTCGGATGTGCCCGGCAGTTTGGCGCTGGCCGTGCGTGCGCCGGCCGGTGTGGTGCTGGGCCTGGCGCCGTGGAATGCGCCGGTGATTCTTGGCGTGCGCGCCATCGCCGTGCCGCTGGCTTGCGGCAACACCGTGGTGCTCAAAGGCAGTGAAATTTGCCCGGCCACGCATGGGCTGATCGTTGAAGCGCTGAACGAGGCCGGCCTGCCGCCGGGCGTGCTCAACTTCATCACCAATGCGCCGGCCGATGCCGCCGCCGTGGTGGAGGCCATGGTCGCGCACCCGCGCGTGCGGCGCGTGAACTTCACCGGCTCCACCCGTGTGGGCAAGCTCATCGCCCATCTTTCCGCCGAGCACTTGAAGCCCGTGGTGCTCGAACTCGGCGGCAAGGCGCCGCTGATCGTGCTGGAGGATGCCGATCTCGACGAGGCGGTGAAGGCAGCCGCGTTCGGCGCCTTCATGAACCAGGGACAAATCTGCATGTCGACTGAGCGGATTATCGTGGTCGATGCCGTGGCCGACGCCTTCGCCGAGAAGTTCGCGGCCAAGGCGTCGAGCATTGCTGCGGGCGACCCGCGCGACGGGCAGGCCCCGCTTGGTACCGTAGTGGCGGAGCGAACCGTCCACCACGTCAACAGCCTGATCGAC
>JAYUQE010000012.1:0-6085 GCA_043756905.1 Burkholderiales bacterium
TGCGCACCGCGGTCGACTCTGCCGTGGGCGAAGACGGCTGGGCCCAGTTGGGTGCGGTGGCGCAGCAGATCGGCAACCAGACCTCGTTCGACGCCCGCAACTACGGCTACCGCAAGCTGATCGACCTGATCGACGCCACGCAGTTGTTCGACCTCGACCGCCGCGGCACGCAATTCGTGCTGCGCGACAAGCGCCTGGCGAAAAGTTATTCCGAAGGCAGGAAGCCTTCGATCGACAGGTAGCGCTCGCCGGTGTCGTAGTTGAAGCCCAGCACGCGCGCGTCGGCGCCCAGCTCGGGCAGTTTTTGCGCAATGGCGGCCAGCGTGGCGCCGCTGGAAATGCCCACCAGCAAGCCTTCTTCGCGCGCGCAGCGGCGCGCCATTTCGCGCGCGGGTTCAGCGTCGACCTGGATCACGCCGTCGAGCAACTCGGTGCGCAAATTGGTGGGAATGAAGCCCGCGCCGATGCCCTGAATGGGGTGCGGCGAGGGTGTGCCGCCGCTGATCACGGGCGAAGCGGTGGGCTCCACCGCAAACACCTTCAGCTTCGGCCAGCGTGCCTTCAACACCTGGGCGCAGCCGCTCAAGTGGCCGCCGGTGCCCACGCCGGTGATGAGCGCGTCGAGCCCCTCGGGAAAATCCTGCGCAATCTCTTCGGCCGTGGTGCGCACATGCACCGCGATGTTGGCCGGGTTGTCGAACTGCTGCGGCATCCAGCCACCGGGCGTTTGCGCCAGCAGCTCCTGCGCGCGGGCAATGCAGCCCTTCATGCCCTTTTCGCGTGGCGTCAACTCGAACTTTGCGCCATAGGCCAGCATCAGGCGGCGGCGCTCGATGCTCATGCTGTCGGGCATCACCAGCACCAGCGCATAGCCCTTCACCGCGGCCACCATCGCCAGGCCAATGCCGGTGTTGCCTGAGGTGGGCTCGATGATCGTGCCGCCGGGCTTGAGTGCGCCGCTGCGTTCAGCGTCCTCCACCATCTCCAGCGCGATGCGGTCCTTGATGGAGCCGCCGGGGTTGGCGCGTTCGGACTTGATCCACACCTGGGCCTGCGCGCCGAAAAGTTTGTTGATGCGGATGTGCGGGGTGTTGCCGATGCTTTGCAGAACGTCGTCGAATTTCATGGCTTGCCTTTGGCGTTCAAATTGAACAAGCCGCGATAATCGCACGGTGAAGCAAGCCAGACCGCCGCTGGTGCATCCGCCGAAAGGCCGCACTGGAGGAAGGTCCGGACTGCACAGGGCAGCGCAGGAGTTAACGACTCTCCACCGCGAGGTGAGGATCAGAGCAACAGAGACGAGTCGGTGTGGCAACACATCGGGTGAAACGGGCAATCTCTGCGCGCAGCAACACCAAATAGGCACATGTTGATCCGGCCCGGGGAGTGTGCGGGTAGGTGGCACCGAGCCGCGCAGTGATGCGCGGCCCAGATGAATGGCGGTCATGCCAGCCCGGCTGCAAGGCTTGGCGGGTACACAGAATCCGGCCTATCGGCTTGCTTCACACTAACTTCTAATTGAATCTGCATAGCGCCTGACCATGCCCGCTGAAGACAAGCCTCAGTGGCGTGGGCCGCAGTGGCTCTTGGCCGCGCTGCTGGCCGCGTTGTCGATGTTGGCGCCGTTCGCCATCGACGCCTATTTGCCGGCGTTCGGCGGCATGGCGCGCGAACTGAACGCCAGCCCGGTGCAACTGCAGCAAACACTGTCGGTGTACCTGTTGTGCTACGCCGGCATGAACCTGTTCCACGGCGCGCTGGCCGACAGCTTCGGCCGCCGCCGCGTGGTGCTCGCCGGAATGGCATTGTTCTGCCTGGCCTCGGTGGCCTGCGCGCTGGCCAGCAGCATCGGCGAGCTGATTTTCTTTCGCGGCGTGCAGGGCCTGGCCGGCGGGGTGGGCACGGTGGTGGCGCGCGCCATCATCCGTGACCTGTTTGCGCCGGTGCCGGCACAGCGCCTGATGTCGCAGGTCAGCCTGTTCTTCGGCCTGGCGCCGGCGCTGGCGCCGCTGATCGGCGGGCTGTTGTTCGTCAGCGCGGGCTGGGCGGCGGTGTTCTGGTTTTTGGCCGGCTTGAGCGCATTGCTCGCCACGCTGGTGTGGCGGGTGCTGCCCGAAACCTTGCCCGAGGCAAAGCGCCAGCCCTTTGGCGCCATGCACCTGCTGCGCGGCTACCTGCAGCTCGGGCGCGACCGCCGCTTCATCGGCCTGGCGCTGGCCAGCGGCGTGCCCTTCAACGCCTTGTTCATCTATGTGCTCAGCGCACCGGTCTGGCTGGGCGAGGTGCTGGGCCTGGCACCGCAGATGTTCTTCGTCTTCTTCATGACCAGCATCGCCGGCATGATGAGCGGCGCCTGGTTGTCCGGGCGCCTGGCCGGGCGCGTGGCGCCGGCGCGCCAGGTGACCTGTGGCTTTGCCACCATGGCTGCGGCCAGCGCCCTGAACCTGTTGTTGAATGCGACGCTGGTGCCGCAAGCCTGGTGGGCCATGCCCGTGGTGGCGTTGCTCTCATTCGGCTGGGCACTGCTCACGCCGGTGGTCACCCTGCTGGCGCTGGAACGCGCGCCAGACCGGCGCGGCATGGCCTCGTCGGTGCAATCCTTCATGGCCGGTTGCGCCAGCGCCGCGGTGGCCGGCGCGCTGGCGCCCTGGGTCATGTATTCCGGCCTGGGCCTGGCCTGCGCGTCCAGCGCGCTCATGCTGGGCGGGCTGGCCTGTTGGTCTTGGGCCAGCACAGGGCTCAAGCCACCCTGAGGCGCGCCGATATCGGGGGCAGGAGACATCTGCCATGCCCCCATTGCCTTGCGTGCCCGGGCGCGCCCTGCCGCGCATCACCTTGATCACCCTGGCCTGCCTGGCGCTGGCGGCCCCGGCGGCCGAGCACGCCGCGGCGCCGGACCATGGTGCGGCACCTGCGGCCAAGCCCGCGCAGCCTGCCCTGCCCGCGGCCAGTGCCGCACAGGCCAAGCCGGCAGCCGCCAAAGGCCATGCCAGCGACCCGCTGGACACCCTGCGGGAACGCCTGGCCGCCAAGCTGGGCGCGACCAGAGCGCCCGACAGCAAGAGCCCGTACGTGATGCGCGTGGCCACCAAGGCCGGCGCGCACGACACACCGGCCGATGCACACCGCGGCCGCCGCACCGCCGCGCCGGCCCTGCAACAACTGGTTGACGAACACCGCCAGGCCAAGGCCGGCGGCGGCGGCCACGCGCATGCCGAAAGCCCGCACTGGGCTTACGGCGGCGAAGGCGGCCCGGCGGCCTGGGGCAAGCTGAAGGCTGAATACGCCAAGTGCGCCAGCGGCACGCGGCAAAGCCCGATCGATATTCGCGGTGGCATCGCGGTCGATCTCGACCCGGTGCAGTTCGACTACAAGCCCAGCGGCTATTCCGTGCTCGACAACGGCCACACCGTGCAAGTGAACTTGCCGCCGGGCAACGCCATCCAGGTGCAGGGCCGGCGCTACGAGCTGGTGCAGTTCCACTTCCACCGCCCGTCGGAAGAGCGCATCAATGGCCGCCAGTTCGACATGGTGGCGCACCTGGAGCACAAGGCCCTGGACGGCCGCCTGGCCGTGGTGGCCGTGCTGCTTGACCGCGGCAGCGCGCACGGCCTGGTGCAGCAAGTGTGGAACAACCTGCCGCTGGAAAAGGGCGAGGAAAACGCTGCGCAAGCGCCGCTGGATCTGAACCAGTTGCTGCCGCAAGACCGGCGCTACTACACCTACATGGGCTCGCTCACCACGCCGCCGTGCAGCGAAGGGGTGCTGTGGCTGGTGATGCAGCAGCCGGTGCCGATTTCGCCGCAGCAGATCGACATCTTCGCCCGGCTGTACCCGATGAATGCGCGGCCCGTTCAACAAGCGGCGGGGCGGCTGATCAAGCAGTCGAATTGATGTTGGTTGGCCTGTGTTTATAACCACCCCTTGAATGAGTGGTTAACACGAGAGATGAGTGGACTTTGCCGCTCATCTCAATCGTTGCATGCGCCTGAAAACGCACCCAACACTTTCAATAGCGCGCGCAAGTTGTTAATTTTGCTTAACTTTTTCCCGGTATGAGCTATCGGGTCTAAGTTGTTGATTCCATTGAATAAATTTCACTGACACGTTGACCCGCGGGTTTTTCCCCTGTTACAGTTCCCCAGCGGTGGAAATTAGTGGGAAAAAGTGTCAGATACGATATTCCAGGGGACGTCTGCGCTCTTGCTCGACAGCAAGGGTCGCATCTCGATGCCCGTGCGCCAACGCGAGCTGTTGTTGGCGGCCTGTGAAGGCAAGCTCACACTGACCCGCCACCCGCACGGCTACCTGCTGGTCTTTCCACGCCCGGCGTTCGAAGTCTTTCGCGCCAGCCTGCTGGCCATGAGCCTGGACGCCGCCGGCTGGCGCCGCATCTTCCTGGGCAGCGCGGTCGATGTGGAGCTTGACGGCGCCTCGCGCGTGCTGATCCCGCCCGAGCTGCGCGAAGCCGCGGGCCTGGACAAGGAATTGCTGTTGGTGGGCAGTGGCCATCTGCTCGAATTGTGGGACAAGCAGCGCTTTGCCGCGCAAGAGGCCAGCCTGGTGTCCGCGGGCATGCCGGCCGAGATCAAGGCCCTGGTTCTTTGATGTCCGCGCCGCCATGCGAACACATCCCCGTCTTGCTACAGGAAGCCGTGCAAGCGGTGCTGGGGCCGGCCGATGGCGTCTATATCGACGGCACCTTCGGCCGCGGTGGCCATGCCCGTGCGCTGCTGGCGCAACTGGGGCAGCAAGCGCGCCTGCTCGCGTTCGACAAAGACCCGCAGGCCGTGGCCTCGGCTGCGGCGATTCAAGACCCGCGCCTGGCCATCGTGCACGCCAGCTTTGCCGCGATGGCGGCGCACCTGCACACGCGCGGCATCACACAAGTGGATGGCGTGCTGCTCGACCTGGGCGTGAGCTCGCCGCAGCTCGACGAACCCGCGCGCGGCTTCAGCTTCCGCTTCGATGCGCCGCTGGACATGCGCATGGACACGACCCGCGGCGAAACCGCTGCGGAATTTTTGGCCCGCGCTGACGAGCGCCACATCACCGAGGTGATCCGTGAATATGGCGAAGAACGGTTTGCTTTTCAGATTGCAAAGGCGCTTGTGGCTCGCCAACAGAGCGGGGATCCAGTTCGAACGACAGGTCAACTGGCCGCAGTCGTGGCTCGTGCGGTCAAGACCCGCGAGCCGGGCCAGGACCCTGCAACGCGCACATTTCAAGCTCTTCGGATTTACGTCAACGCCGAGCTTGAAGAGCTCGAACAGGGGCTGAATGCAGCGCTGGCGCTGCTCGCCCCGCAAGGCCGCCTGGTCGTGATCAGCTTCCACAGCCTGGAAGACCGGATCGTGAAGACTTTCATCAGCCGCGAAAGCCGCGATGTCGTTGACCGGCGCGCGCCGTTTGCGCCGGCCAAGCCGATGAAGCTGCTGGCGCTGGCGCGGATCAAGCCGACGCCAGCGGAGATCGCCGCCAACCCGCGCGCGCGGTCGGCGATCCTGCGGGTCGCGCAGCGCACTGCGGTGGCCGCCGGATGAGCCGCACCAATCTGGTACTGCTGCTGGTGCTGCTGGCGAGCTCGCTGCTGCTCGTCAAAACGGCCTATGAATCGCGCCGGCTGTTTGCCGCGATCGACCGCTCGGGCACGCAAGCGCGCGCGCTCGAAACCGAATTCAAGCGCCTGGACGCCGAGCGGCAGACCCAGGCCACGCACCTGCGGGTGGAGAAGGTCGCGCGCGAAAAGCTGCACATGCGCACCGCGACGCCCGGCGTGACGCATTACGTCGTGGATGCCGCTGCGTCGGGAGCGGCGCGGTGAAACTGCCAGCGCTCCATGCGCGCAGCCTGAACCGCAGCAGTGCAGATGGCACCTCGCGCGGCACCTCGCGTGGCAGCGCACGCGGCGGCTTGCGCAGCGTCAACTACGCCACCAGCCCGCTGCTGGCCAGCCCGACGCCGCCCTGGCGCTCGCGTTTTGTCGTCGCGCTGGTGGCCTTGGCCTTCATGGCGCTGATCGGGCGCGCGGTCTATATCCAGATCATCGGCACCGACTTTTATCTGATGCAGGGCGAGAAGCGTT
>JAYUQE010000013.1:0-17626 GCA_043756905.1 Burkholderiales bacterium
GCGGGTCTTCTTGGCTATTGGGTCGAATCCGAGCTTGGCTTGTTTCATGGCTGCCATTGTCGCAACTACTAACGTTCCATGTAAGCCGTGTTCACCCTAGGTTTTGCAGGATTTCCCTAGCGGGCCGAGCGGTGGCGATTCGAGATTCGACGGGTTCGCAACGACGAAACTTGCCGCGTCAGCAAACTCGACGAGGTCCTTTCCATCAACCGCTACTGATGCCCAGAATCGCATTCCTGCGTCAATGAATTCCAGACGAACACTCGCTCCGTCAAGGGTTTTGTAGAGATCAAGAGCCATGCTGCGACCCTTGTCGATTCGCCCGTCAAAACGCGTCTCACCGCTTGGAAACGAATCGAGCTCCAAGCCCAAGTTCACAGGCGCGTGCAATGGTTCCGCATCCTCCGAACCTGCCGGCAGTTGATGCGCGTTCGAGTCCTTGCCGAAGTGCCGAAGTGATCGAAGGGACCGGGCGAACGCACCCTCCTCGCCCGAAGTTTCAACTAGCCTTTTGGACAATTCCTCTACCGCGGCAAGAACAGCACTCTTGCCAGCAGAGTTCGGGCCGAACAGAAAAGTCAGTGGGGCGATCGGAATTTCAGTCCGTTCGCGGATGCTTTTGAATCCCCCGACTATGAGCTTCGTTATCGCCAAACCACTGCTCCCCAGTTATGTCGTGCTTCGCATTCAAGTGCGCTATGCATTGGCTGCCTCCCAGATCACCTTGGCATCAGGCTCTGGCACCTCAATCACGCGGACGCCTGCAACCTTCTCGCCCCGCAGGTGGCGCGCCATCACGTGCACGGCGTCCATCAATTCTGCGAACTGGTTGTCATTCATCGTCAAATACCTCATTCACACATGGCACAAGCATCTTGCGTTGCGCTGTCAAGCCGCCAGCGGCTCCACCGAAGCCAGCACTTCTTCAAGCCCTTCATTGGCTACTCGCAGTTCGTAGTCCTTCTGCAGATTGAGCCAGAACTCCGCCGTCGTGCCAAAGATGCGGACCAAACGCAGCGCCGTATCAGGGGCTGGGATCAAGTCTTGTCTTTTGCCTCAACGAGGCTGAGCGCATCAGCAGGCGCCAGCATCGGAATGCCCTGGAAGCTCTTCATCGACAACAAGTCCTTGTCCCCCGACACGATGAGATCAACCTTGGCCGCGATGGCCAGTGCGAGCACCTTGTCATCATCGGGATCGCGGCATACCGGATGCAGCAACGGCGGCGACTCGATCACCTCGGCAAGGCGTCGCACCTCGGCGAGCGAGCGCTCGCGCGACGTGTGGGTGCGGGTGAAGATGGCATCGAATTTCGCGCGCGCCATCACGTCGCCCAGTTCCGCCAGCAGTGCCGGGCTGCTGACCAGGCTCACGGTACCAGCGCGCACATGTTCCAGTAGCGCGTGTGGTGGCCCGCGCCACAGCAAGCCGGCCATCAGCACGTTGGTGTCAATGACCGCCTTCACGCAGCCTGGTCAGCTTGCCTGCGCTGCGCGCGTGCTGCCTTCACTTCGAGGTTGAGGTCTTCCATCGACATCGGCTCGATGCCGGCCTTTGCCACGCGGTCAGCAATTGAGAGCAGCGAGTCGGCCGCCTCTTGCCGTTTGAGCGCTTCAGTCAACAGCCGATCGAGCGCCTGCGGCGTCAACAACCCTGCGGCACGCGCTGCTTGCGCTGTGGCATCAGGCAATTCGATCTGAATTGTTGTCATCGTCACGCTCCATTCGCATCCACGCGGAGCCCAATCTTCTCATGCTCGATAGAGCCGCGCGCTCAGTTATTCGACCGCGCCTCCAACGCATCAATGAACGCCCGATCCCAGCTCCCCTCCTTCATCGCCAGCATGGTCTGCGCCTCGGCCACCAGCACGGCGCGGGCTTTGTCGATCAGCTCCTGCACGCCGCTGCTCTGCGGAATGGCCAGCAGCCCGTCTTGATCGCCCAGCAAGATGTCGCCGGGGTTGACGACCATGCCGCCCACCGTGATGGGCACATTGATCTCGCCCGGGCCGTCTTTGTACGGGCCGCGGTGGGTGACGCCGCGGGCATAGACCGGGAAGGGCCGGCTGCGGATTTCGGCCACGTCACGAATCGCGCCGTCAATCACCACGCCTGAAAGGCCGATGCGCGCGGCGTAGTAGCTCAAGATGCCGCCGAGCACGGCGTTGTGCAGGTCGCCGCCGCAATCCACCACCAGCACATCGCCCGGGCGGCAGAACTCCAGTGCGCGCAGGTAGGTGAGGTTGTCGCCGCCGCGTGAACGCGCAGTCACCGCCGTGCCGGCCATGGTCTTTTCGCCGGGCAGGTGATAAGGGTTCAGGCCCACCGTGCCCACGCTGCGGTGCATGTTGTCGCTGAGTACGCTCAGCGGCAAATCGCGCAGGGCGGTGAGCAGATTTTCACTGGCCTGGGGAGCGGAAGGGTTCTTGCGCAGGGCTTTGTAGGTGCTCATTGAATAGTCTCGTTTGAAACGTTAATGCAGGGCGGCCACGGCCGCGGCGATGCGCCGGCAGCCTTCGTCAAGGTTTTCGATGGACGTGGCAATCGACATGCGAAAGTAGGGCGACAGCCCATACGCCGTGCCCGCCACCAGCGCCACACCGGCGGCTTCCAGCAGGTACATCACCACATCACCGTCTTGCGCCAGGGCCTTGCCTTGGGGCGTGGTCTTGCCGATCAGCCCGGCACAGTTCACGTACAGGTAAAACGCGCCAATGGGCACCAGGCAGCTCAGGCCGGGTATGGCGTTGATCTGCGCGGCGCTGCGGTCGCGCCGCTGCCGATAGATGGCCACGCACTCGGCCACAAAGCTTTGGTCGCCATTCAAGGCCGCCGCCGCGGCGGCCTGGCTGATGGAGCAGCAGTTGCCGGTGGATTGCGAGAGCAGAGTTTCTAACGCTTGAATCAAGTCACGCGGCGCGGCCACCCAGCCGATGCGCCAGCCGGTCATGGCGTAGGTTTTCGACACCCCGTTCACCGCCGCCGTGCGCTCACGCAGTTCGGGCGCGGCTTGCAGCAGGTGCGGCGTGCGGCCGCCATCGAACCGAATGTGCTCGTAGATGTCGTCGGTCATCACCAGCACCTGCGGGTGGCGCAACAGCACATCGGCCAGCGCTCGGTATTCAGCCAGAGTGTAGCTGGCGCCGGTGGGGTTGCTGGGTGAATTGAGCAGCAGCCAGCGCGTGCGCGGGGTGATGGCCGCTTGCAGTTGTGCCGGCGTGAGCTTAAAGCCAGCCGATTCGGGGCAGGGCAGGCACACGGGCGTGCCGTCGCTGGCCAGCACCATGTCGGGGTACGACACCCAATACGGCGCGGGGATGATGACCTCGTCGCCCGCTTGCAGCGTGGCGCTGAGCAGGCTGTAGATGGCGCTCTTGGCGCCGCTGGTGACCATGATTTCGTTCAGCCCATACACCAGGCCGTTCTCGCGCGCCAGCTTGGCCACGATGGCCTGGCGCAGCTCGAGCGTGCCGGCCATCAGCGTGTAGCGCGTGGCGCCTTGTTCCATGGCCTGCGCTGCGGCGGCGCGGATGTGGCGCGGGGTGTCGAAATCGGGCTCGCCCACCACCAGGCTGACGATGGATTGGCCTTGCCGGCGCAGCTCAGCGGCCCGGTCAGCGGCCGCGGTGCTGGGTGAAGGCTTGATGCGCTGAACGCGCGGGGCAATGCGGGAGGGTTCCAATTCGTTCTCGAATGCAGGTTGAATGACGCGAGCTTGGCACAGTAGGCGGGCAGCGTTCAAAGCGCCAAGACAAGTTCGGTCTGCCTCAATAGGCCTGGCTTATGACTTGATGGTCGTCTGGGTCGTCTGGGTTGCCCTGTTCCCAATACGGGAACAAAATGCAAGCCCATGCGGGTAGTCGCCATCAAGGCCTTGCGCGATTTCTGGCGGCGCTACCCTTCTGCTCGGCCAGCGCTGCAGGCCTGGCTCAACGAGGTGCAGCAGGCCGCCTGGGCGCAACCTGCTGACATCAAGGCCAAGTTTGCCAGCGCCAGCATCTTGAAGAACCGGCGTGTCGTATTCAACATCAAGGGCAATGACTTTCGTCTCGTCGTGGCGTTGGCGTACAACATGGGTGTCGTGTTCGTGAAGTTCATTGGTACGCACAAAACCTGCGACGCCATCGACGCTGAAACTGTGGAACCCACATGGCTGCCATGACCATCAAACCCATTCGCTCCGCGGCTGACAATCAGGCGGCCTTGATCGAAATCTCGAAGCTGATGGCACGAGACCCGGCGCTGGGCACGCCGGCTGGTGATCGCCTGGACGTGTTGGTGACCCTGGTGCATGCCTTCGAGGCCAGGCACTATCCGTTTGAAGACCCGGACCCTGTGGCGGCCATTCGATTTCGCATGGAGCAGCAGGGCCTGACCCCGCGTGATCTGGAACCCATGATTGGCAGCCGCGCGCGCGTGTCTGAAGTGCTGGGCGGTAAGCGCGCTTTGAGCATGGCCATGGTGTGGCGGTTGCACAAAGGTTTGGGCATCCCCGCGCAAAGCCTGATTCGCCCACCGCGCGGCTGACCGCATCCAATGGAACCACCGCCTTGAACCTCAGGCGCCTGAAATACTTCGTCAAGATCGTCGACATCGGCAGCCTCACCCAGGCTGCTGATGTGCTGCACATCGCCCAGCCCGCGCTGAGCCAGCAACTGGCCACCCTGGAAGGCGAGGTGCGCCAACAGTTGCTGCTGCGCACCAAGCGCGGCGTCACGCCCACGGAAGCGGGCAAGGTGCTGTACCGGCACGCGCAGCTCATCTTGCGCCAGTGTGAACAGGCGCGCGTGGACATGGACGCGGCCGGCCAGGGCCTGCAAGGCGCCGTGTCGGTGGGCCTGGCGCCGGGCACGGCGGCGGCGGCACTGGCGTTGCCGCTGCTGCGCACCGTGCGCGCACGCCACCCGGGGGTGTTGCTGTACCTGAACGAAACCTACGGCAGCACCTTGTCCGAATTGATCATGAACGGCCGCATGGACTTGGCCGTGCTGTACGGCGGCCGCACGGCGGTGCATGGCCTGGCATTCGTGCCCTTGCTTAAAGAGCAGCTCTTTGTGGTGGGCCCCAGCAGCCTGCCCGCGCCGCCGCAGCAGGTGCCGCTGCGCCTGCTGGCTGATCTGGATCTGTACCTGGCCCGCCCCTACAACGTGGTGCGCAAGATGGTGGATGAAGCCTTCGCCGGCATTGGCCTGGCGCCGCGCGTGGTGGCCGAGATCGAATCGGCCAGCACGCTCACCGCGGTGATCGCCGACGGCCTGGGTGCCACCATCTTGCCGGAGTCGATGGCGCGCGAAATCACCGCCTCGTGCCAGGCCTGGCGCTGCCAGATCATCGAGCCGGTGATCGAGGCGCCCCTGGCGCTGTGCATGTCAGACCACTTGCCGCTGTCGGAGCCGGCGCAGGCGGTGAAGGCTATTCTGCTGGAGTTGGTGGACGAGTTGCCCGGGCGGCAACTCGGCGCTGACGAGCTGCGCGGCACCGCGTCATAAGTCGGCCTTATCGGGGCACAGCCAATCCGTCTTGGCGCGCGCCGGCCGCGGCCGCTACCTTAGTACCCAGTTTCACAAGTACGCACACATGAAATCGCGCCTTTCGGGCCATGGCGTCGTTGCAAATCCTCGCCAACCCACACGGGTTGGCTGTGGTTTGCGCCTAGCCCTGACCCGAAACGCATCGATTTCATTTGTGCGTGTACTTGTGAAACTGGGTACTTAGCCCCATGGACGCGCAGCAGATCAAGATCTTCATCGATGCCATGCAGGCCTCGAACCTGGTCGAAATGCAGGCCGAGAAAAACGGTTGGAGCTTGCGCCTGGTGCGCGCCGCGCCGGGCCGCACCGCCGTGGCCACAACACCCGCCGCGGCCACGGCGGTGGCCGCCCAACAGCAATGTGCTGCGCTGGCTGGCGTGGTGTTTCTGCAAGCCGCGCCAGGGCAGCCGGTTTTCGTGCAGCCCGGCCGGGCGGTGCAGGCCGGGGAAGTGTTGTGCGTGATCGAAGCGATGAAGATCTTCAACGAGGTGGAGGCCGAGCGCAGCGGCATCATCGACGCGTTGCTGGTTGAATCGGGGCAGGAAGTGGCGGCCGGGCAGCCGCTCCTGCGCTGGCGGTGAAAGCGCAGCGTGCACCCACCATGAGCGAGCCCGCGCCAGAAGTCAATCCAAACGTTAGCCTGCTGGGCACGCGGGCCTTGCTGTTCGAGGCGCCGGGCGAGCTGTGCCTGCCCACCCAGCAGCGCATCTGGGCCCTGGCGCAGCAGGCGCAGGGCTGGCCCGAGGTGAGCGAGGCGGTGCCGGGCATGAACAACCTCATGCTCACCTTCGCGCCGGCCTTTCTGCACGCAGCCGGCCGCTGGGAAGCGCTGGCCCAGCGCCTGCAAGCGGCCTGGCCGGCCACGCCACCTGCGGCGCGGGGCGGGCGTGTGGTGGAGCTGGCCGTGGTCTACGGCGGTGAAGGCGGCCCGCACCTGGCCGACGTGGTGGCGCACACCGGCTTGAGCGTGGACGAGATCGTGGCCCGGCACAGTGCGCCGCTGTACCCGGTGTATGCGCTGGGCAGCCACCCCGGCTACTGCTATCTGGGCGGCATGGACCCGCGCCTGGCCACGCCGCGCCGCGCCGTGCCGGTGCTGCGCATTCCGGGTGGGTCGGTGTCCATCGGCGGGGTGCAGACCGGCGTGTCGGCTTCGGCGGGCCCAAGCGGCTGGAACACCATCGGCAGCACCGACATGTGCTTTTTCGACGCCACGCAGGACCCGCCGGCCTTGCTGCAACCTGGCGACAGCATTCGCCTGCGCGTGGCCAAGGTGTTGCGATGAGCCCGCACGGCCGCCCGAAAGGCTCATGCCGAAATGCGGCGCACGAAGGTGCGTCAATGACCGACGTGCTGGAGGTGTTGAGCAACACCGCCTTGGCCACCGTGCAGGACCTGGGCCGCAGCGGCGCCTTGCGCTGGGGCGTGGGCAGCTCGGGGGCGATGGACCCGTTGGCGCTGGCCGCAGGCAACCTGATGCTGGGCAACGCTGAAGGCGCGGCCGCCGTGGAGTTTCAGGTCTTTCCGGTGCGACTGCGTTTCGTGGCGGACTGTGCCTTCGCGCTCACCGGCGCTGATGTGGCCGCGCAGCTCGATGGCCGTGCCTTGCTGCCCTGGTGGTGCGGCGTGGCGCGCGCCGGGCAGGTGTTGCACCTGGGCCTGCCGCGCCACGGCGCCTGGCCGGCGTGCCGCGCGTACCTCTGTCTGGCCGGCGGCGTGGCCGTACCGGCGGTGCTGGGTTCGCGCAGCACACAACTGCGCGGTGCGTTCGGTGGCTTCGAGGGCCGCGCGCTGCGCCGCGGCGACCGCCTGGCAGCGGGGCGTGCTGGTGTAGGCCACGGCAAGGGCCATGTGGCCGGTTTCGGCCTGGTGCCGCCGGCCTTTGCCATGCCCTTGCAGGCCGATGGTGCGAGCGCGGTGCGCGTGCTGCCGGCGGCCGAATACGAACGCTTCACGGAAGCTTCACGCACTGCGCTTTGGAGCCAGCCCTGGAAGATCACGCCACAAAGTGATCGCTATGGTTATCGCCTGGCCGGCGCGGCGCTGGTGCCGCTGGCGCCCATGGAATTGCGCTCGCACGGCATCGTTCCCGGCGTCATTCAGGTGCCGCCCGGCGGCCAGCCCATCGTGCAGATGTGTGACGCCCAGCCCTCGGGCGGCTACCCCAAGATCGGCACCGTGGTTGACGCCGACCTCTGGCGTTTGGGCCAGGCGCCCATTGGCAGCCGCATCCGTTTTATCGAAACGAACTGGGCCGATGCCGTGGCGGCGCTGGCGGCCAACCGGCGCTGGCTCGACGATCTGGCCCGCCGCATCGACCTGTGGCGCCCTGCGGCCACTGCGCTGGCGACATGAACGCCGGGTTGACGCCGCAACTGGCCGCCTGGCTCGCCGACACCGATATCGGCGCGCTGGAATTGCGCGGCCCTGGTGTGCACGTCTGCCTGCGCCAGGCCGGGGGCCGTGTCGAAGCGCTGTCGCCAGCGGGTTTCGAGGCGCTGTGCGCAGCGGCCGGCCCACGTATGGCCACCGTCCAGGTCAGGGCCAGCGCAGTCGGCCTTTTTCTGCACGCGCATCCGCTGCATGAAGCACCGCTGGCCGCACCAGACACGCGCGTGGCAGCAGGCCAGGTCATCGGCCTGCTGCGCGTGGGCATGCTGTTGCTGCCGGTGGCTGCGCCGCAGGCAGGCATCATGGCCGGCTATGCCGCTGCAACGGGCGCGCGGGTGGAGTACGGCAGCCACCTGGCAGACTTGATTCCTTCAACACCGGCCGCTACGCAAGCACAGTATGGACATTGACCTCAATGCCGATCTCGGCGAAGGCTACGGCCCCTGGCTCATGGGCGATGACGACGCCTTGCTCGATGTGGTGTCGTCGGCCAACGTGGCCTGCGGCTTTCATGCCGGCGACCCGCTGATCATGCAGCGCACGGTACGCACGGCGCTGGCGCGCGGCGTGGATGTCGGCGCGCACGTGGGCTTCCCGGACCGCCAGGGCTTTGGCCGGCGCGTCATGCACATCGATGCTGAAGAACTGGCGGCGATGGTCACTTATCAGCTCGGCGCGCTGGCCGGCATCGCGCGCGCCGCGGGCCACCGCATGTCGCACATGAGTTTTCACGGCGCCTTGGGCAACATGGCCGCGGCCGATGCCGCACTGGCCGGCCCACTGCTGCGCGCCGTGGCAGCGTTCGATGCGGGGCTTGTCATCAGCTCGTCCACCAGCCGCGCCATCGAAACGGCCGCAGCGTCATGCGGCCTGCGCGTGGCCATCACCTTTTTGGCCGACCGCGCCATCGACGATGACGGCCTGCTGGTGCCGCGCAAGCTGGCCGGCGCGGTGATTCACGATGAAGCCACCGTGCTGCAACGGGTGCGGCGCCTGCTCACACAAGGCGATGTGCTGTGCCACAGTGGGGCGGCGCTAGCAATGCAGCCGCACTCCATCCTCGTGCATGGCGACACGCCGGGTGCGGTGGCGCTGGCCCGCCTTGTGCGCGCAGAAGTGCTGCGCGCCGGCGGGCGAATCGTGCCCTTGTCCAAACAACTTGCCACCCAGCAAGATGTCAAACGCGAGGCGACATAAGGTGGCCTTATCCCGCCACAGCCAATCCGTCTTGGTGCTGGGCGAAAGCCCTCGGTAGATTGCCCCTCGACAGCAGGATCGCCATGCCCTTTTCAGACTACAAAACCGCCCTTGTCACCGGCGCCTCAGGCGGCATCGGCGCGGCCGTGGTGGAGCGCCTGTGCCGCGAGGGGCTGACGGTGCATGCCCTGGCGCGCAACGAAGCGGCCCTGCGCGAGCTGGCCGCGCGCACCGGTTGCATCGCCCAGGTGCTGGATGTGACCGATCTGCCCAGCATCACCAAGCTGACGCAAGACCATGAATTCGATGTGCTGGTCAATAACGCCGGGGTAGACAGGCCGCGCTTATTCCTGCAAGCACAAGCCGACGACATCGACCTGTTGATCGACGTGAATCTGCGCGCCGTGCTGCACCTGTGCCGCCTGGTGGTGCCGGGCATGGTGGCGCGCAACCGCGGCCATGTGGTGAACATCAGTTCCATCGCCGCGGCCTACAACTTCAACGGCAACTCCACCTATCACGCCACCAAGGCCGCGGTGAGCATGTTGTCGCGCCAGTTGCGCATCGACGCCTTCGGCAAGCGCGTGCGCGTGACTGAAATTTGCCCCGGCCGCGTGGCCACCGACATCTTTGCCCATGTGCATGGCGACAGCCCAGAAACCTACGAGCGATTCGTCAAGGGCTTCGAGCTGCCGCGGGCGGCCGACATTGCCGACGCCATTGCCTTCGCCATTGCGGCGCCGGCCGCCGTGAACATCGGCCACATGGAAATCACGCCCACCATGCAGGTTCCCGGCGGGCTGCAAACCACGCGGCCCATGTGATGAAGGGGCAGCATGAAGGGCTTTGACGTCTGGGCCATCTTGATGGACCCGCGCTTCACCGCCATGCTGGTGCACGGCGTGAAGATGACGCTCATCATCGCCATCGCCTCCTGGCTGCTGGCCATGAGCCTGGCCTTTGTGCTGCTGACCTTGCGGCTGATGCCGAACGTTATCAGCCAGCGCTTTGTGCAAGGCTACGTTTCGTATCACCGCAATGTGCCCACCTTGGTGCAGTTGATGCTGTGGTACTTCGGCATTGCCAACCTGCTGCCAGGCGCCTTGCAAACCTGGCTGTCGGCACACAACGGCGAAGCGGTGTTCGCCGTCATCGGCCTGGGGCTGTGCCAGGCGGCCTACTTCAGCGAAGACCTGCGCTCGGGCCTGCGTGCCGTGCCGGCGGGCCAGGCCGAGGCCGCGCGCGCGCTGGGCCATGGCTTTGCTGGCGCGCTGCGCCATGTGCTGCTGCCGCAGGCGGTGCGCAATTCGCTGCCCGCGCTGGTGAACCACAGCGTGTCGCTGTTCAAGAACAGCAGCCTGGCCATGGCCATCGGCGTGGCCGAACTCACGCACGCCGTGAAGGAGATCGAGAACCTCAGCTTCCGTGCCTTCGAAAGTTACCTGCTGGCCACGGTGATGTACCTGTTCGCCTCGCTGCTGATCATGGCCTTTGGCATGTGGCTGGAACGGCGCACGCGCGTCGTCGGGCAAGGGGCGGCGTGATGGCGGCGCTGCTCGTGGGCATGTGGGAGATCGTGCGCGACAACTGGTTGCTGCTGCTCATCGGCCAATACCCGAACGGCCCGCTGGGCGGCATTTGCGCCACGCTCATTCTTTCGGTGCTGGGCATCGTGCTGGCGTTTCCCTTGAGCGTGCTGCTGGCCCTGGCGCGGCTGTCGCGCTGGCGTTGGCTCAGCGCACCGGCCACGGCGCTCATCATGGTGGCGCGCGGCGTGCCGCTGCTGATGATCATCTTGTGGGTGTACTTCATGGTGCCGTTGCTGATCGGGCGCAACGTCTCGGGCTTTACCACCATGCTGGTCACGTTGGTGCTCTACGAAGGCGCCTACCTGGCCGAGGTGGTGCGCGCCGGCATCCAGGCCTTGCCCAAGGGGCAGATGGAAGCAGCGCGCGCCCTGGGTCACAGCCACCTTGGCGCCATGTGGCTCGTGGTGTTGCCGCAGGCGCTGTTCAACATGCTGCCGGCCATGCTCAGCCAGTTCGTCTCGACCATCAAGGAAACGACCCTGGGCTATGTGATCAATGTGCCCGAACTCACCTTCGCCGCCGGCCAGATCAACAACCAGTTGCTGACCAAGCCCTTCGAGGTGTTCGCCATCCTGGCGCTCATTTATTACGTGGTGTGTTGGAGCTTGAGTTGGGCTGCCACCAAGCTGGAACAGCATATCGAGGCGCAGCGCGGCGGCGCGCCGCGCGCTGCGGCGGGCATGGTGCTGGGGCACGCGGCATGATCGAATTTCGCGCCGTCAACAAGTGGTTCGGCCCGCTGCATGCGCTGGTTGACGTCACGGCGCAAGTCAGCAAGGGCGAGGTGGTGGTGGTGTGCGGGCCGTCGGGCTCGGGCAAGTCCACGCTCATTCGTACCGTTAACCGGCTGGAAGACATTGCCTCGGGCGAGCTGCACTTCGACGGCCACAGCGTGCACGCGCCCATGAGTGCGGCCGCACTCAACCGCTTGCGCAGCCGCGTGGGCTTTGTCTTCCAGAGCTTCAACCTGTTTCCACACCTCAGTGCGCTGGGCAACGTGATGCTTTCGCCGCAGCGCGTGAACGGCCTGGGCAAGGCCGAGGCGCGCGACAAGGCGCTGCAACTGCTTGAGCGTGTGGGCCTGGCCGACAAGGCGGCCGCGTTCCCGGCCCAGCTTTCGGGCGGGCAGCAGCAGCGCGTGGCCATTGCGCGCGCCCTGGCCATGGAGCCGCCGGCGATGTTGTTCGACGAGCCCACCAGCGCGCTCGACCCCGAAATGGTGGGCGAAGTGCTGGCCGTGATGCGCAGCCTGGCCGCCGACGGCATGACCATGATGTGCGTGACGCATGAAATGGGCTTTGCCCGCGAAGTGGCCGACCGCGTGTGGTTCATGGACGCCGGGCGTATTCTTGAATCCGCCGACCCGGAAAGCTTTTTTGGCAACCCGCAGCACCCGCGCGCGCAGCGTTTCTTGTCTGATCTGCGCACCCGTTAACCACAGTAACTTTTTAACCCCACCGTTTCACAGGAGACACCGCCATGAACCGCAAATCGATCACCTTGTCCCTCGTCGCCAGCGCCATGCTGGGCACCTTGCCGTTGGCCGCCAGCGCCGACCAGTTGGGCGACATCATGCAGCGCAAGGAGTTGCGCTGCGGCACCTTTGCCGATGTGCCACCTTTCGCCGCGCCCGACCCCAAGACGCGCGAAATGGTGGGCCACGATGTGGACATCTGCGTGGCCATTGCCAAGCGCCTGGGCGTGGCCGCCAAGGTCACGCCGCTGTCGGTGGAAGCGCGCGTGCCCGAGGTGAAGCTCGGCCGCGTCGACATCACCGTGGCCAACTTGGCCTACACGCTGGGCCGCGCCGAGCAAATCCAGTTCAGCGACCCGTATTACCTGGCCAAGGAAATGCTTGCCGTGCTGGCCAGCGACCCCGGCACCAAGCCGGCTGATTTCAAAGGCAAGCGCATCGCGTCCACCAAGGGCTCGACCTCTGAACTGTCGATCAAGCTCAACGAATCAGAGCCCGTCACCTTCGTGGACACCGGCTCGGTCTACATGGCCGTGCAGCAGAACAAGGCGGTGGGCATGGTTGCCAACACCATGACCATCACCAAGCTGGTGAACCAATCCAAGACCGCGGGCCAGCCGATGAAGATGATCGAAGACCCGATGGTCTTTCAGCCCATCGGCGTGGGCATGAAGAAAGACGAGCCGGCCTTGCTGGCCAAGGTGAACGCCACGCTCAAGGCGATGGAAGAAGCCGGTGAGCTGACAGCCATCTGGAACAAGTGGCTGGGCCTGGACACCGAATTCAAGATGGTGCGCAAGGACAAGGTGGCGCCGCTGTCGCAAATGAAGTTCACGCCCATGCCTTGAGGGCCGTTGCGTTGCCACCGAGGCAGCGGGGGTGTGGTGGGCTGTGGTGGGCTTGCGTTCCAACTGAAGTTCTGACCCACTACCATGATGGGGCCCAGGCCCGGCTCAACCAGGAACCACCATGCACATCCCGTCATTGAAAGAAGTCGTCAGCGCCGAAGAATGGCAACTGCGCTGCGACCTGGCCGCCGCCTACCGCCTGGTGGCGCTTTACGGCTGGAGCGACCTGGTCTTCACCCATATCACGGCGCGCATTCCCGGGCCTGAGCACCACTTCCTGATCAACCCTTACGGGCTGATGTTCGACGAGATCACCGCGTCGTCATTGGTGAAGGTGGACCAGCAATGCAACAAGCTCAGCGACAGCGCGTTCCCGGTGAACCCGGCCGGCTTCGTGATCCACAGTTGCGTGCACCAGGCACGCGACGACGCGCAGTGCGTGCTGCACACCCATTCGCGCGCCGGCGTGGCGGTGAGCGCGCAAAAGGCCGGGGTGCTGCCGATCAGCCAGCAGAGCACCTTTGTGTTGGCGTCCATTGGCTACCACGACTATGAAGGCGTGGCGCTGCGCGAAGAAGAGCAGCCGCGCTTGCAGGCTGATCTGGGGCAAGCGAACTACCTGGTGCTGCGCAACCACGGCCTGCTCACCGTGGGCAAGACGGTGGCCGAGGCGTTCCTGAACATGTACACGTTCGAGAACACCTGCCGCATCCAAATCGACGCGCAAGGCGGCGGCGAATTGACCAGGGTGAACCCGGCCATCATCAATAACATGGGTGCGGTGATGAAAGTGGCCACCGCCGGCCTGGGTGCCGGCATCGCCTGGCCGGCGCTGCTGCGCAAGCTCGACCGGGCCAACCCGGGCTACCTGGACTGACGGCCTGCGCGGCCTGGCTAACTATTCAAATCAGCCGGACTCGATCAAGCCGGTTTTTTTTCGCGCGGCACGCGGCCCATCAAGTAGAACTCGTCGTTGGGCCGCATGCCCATCATGTTGGCCATGCGGTTGCTCAGGCCGAAGAAGGCGGCGATGGCACCGATATCCCAAATGTCTTCGTCGTCAAAGCCATGGGCATGCAAGGCGCGGAAGTCGGCGTCTTCCACCGCGGCGGAATCCAGGCACACCTTCATGGCGAAGTCGAGCATGGCGCGCTGGCGCAGCGTGATGTCGGCCTTGCGGTGGTTCACGGCCAATTGGTCGGCCAGCAGCGGCTTCTTCTCAAAGATGCGCAGCAGCGCGCCGTGCGCCACCACGCAGTACAGGCAGTGGTTGGCGGCCGACGTGGCCACGATGATCATTTCGCGTTCGCCCTTGCTCAGGTTGCCGCCTTCCTTGAGCAGCAGCGCGTCGTGGTAGGCCAGGAAGGCGCGTAATTCGGCCGGGCGGTGCGCCAGGGCGAGAAACACATTCGGCACGAAGCCGGTTTTCGCCTGCACCTCGAGCACCCGCGCGCGCAGGTCTTCGGGCAGATCGGCGATGGCGGGTACGGGGTAACGACTGATGGGGCTGCTGGGACTGAGGGGGCTGATGGGGCTGGTGGTGTTCATGGTGGTTCCTGGACTCCTTTTCAGGTCTTGAATTGCAGGGCGTGCAGCCGCGCGTACAGCCCGCCGCGCGCCAGCAATTCGGCCGGCGCGCCCTGTTCAACGATACGCCCGCCCTCCATGGCCACCACGCGGTGCGCATGTTCGATGGTGCTCAGCCGGTGGGCAATGATCAGCGTGGTGCGCCCGCGCATCAGTTCATCAAGCGCGGCCTGCACGGCGCGTTCGCTTTCACTGTCCAGCGCCGAAGTGGCTTCGTCGAAGATCAGGATCGGCGCGTCTTTGTACAGCGCCCGCGCGATCGCCAGGCGCTGGCGCTGGCCACCTGAAAGCTGGCTGCCGTTGTGGCCGATCGGGCTGTGCAGGCCCTGCGGCAGGCTGCGCACGAATTCGAGCAATTGCGCGCTGCTCAGGGCCTCTTCAACACGTTTGATGTCCACCGCCCCGCCCAGCGCCACGTTGGCGGCCACGCTGTCATTGAACAGCACCACATCCTGGCTCACCAGCGCGAACTGCGCGCGCAGGCCCCAGATGTCCCATTCAGCCAGCGGTTTGCCGTCGAGCCGCACGCTGCCCGCGGTGGGCTCGATGAAGCGCGGCAGCAGTTGCACCAGCGAACTCTTGCCCGCACCAGAGGGGCCGACCAGCGCCACGATCTCGCCGGCACGAATGGTGAGGTTCAAGCCCGCCAGCGCCGGCGCCTGGTCGTCTTGATACTGCAACACGACATCGCGCAGCTCGATCTCGCCGTGGGCGCGCGCGCTGCTGGCGCCGCCACTCACTTCAGCCGGTGTGGTGGCGATCAGATCCAGCCCACGCTCCAGCGCCGCCAGGCCGCGCGTGATGGGCGCCATCACGTCGCTCAAATGCTTGATCGGCGCCACCAGCATCAACATGGCGGTGATGAAGGCCACGAAGCTGCCCACCGATGCGCCCTGGCCCGCGCTTTGCCACAGCGCGGCCACGATCACGGCTGACAAGGCACAGGCCGCCAGCACCTGGGTGATGGGCGTCATGGTGGCGCCGGCCGCGACTGACTTTTGCATCAGCCGCGCCAACAGCTTGCCGTGTTGTTCAAAGCGCTGCATCTGCTGCGCCTGCGCGCCGTGCAGGCGCACGATGCGCCAGGCCAGCACGTTTTCTTCCACCACATAGGCCAGCTCGTCGGTGGCACCCTGGCCGGCCACGGTGAGCCGGTGCAGCCGCTTGCCCATGGCGCGCATCACCGCGGCCACGGCCGGGAAGAGCAGGGCCACGAACAGGGTGAGTGTCCAGTTCAACCAAAACAAATAGATCAACAGGGCCAGCAGGGTGAGTGAGTCCTTCACCAGGGTGAGCACGGCATTCACCAGTTGCTGCGTGCCTTGCTGCACCTCGTAGACCAAGGTGTTGGTGAGCTGGCTGGCCGAGTGCCGCGTGAACAGCGCACCCTGGGCAGCCAGCAGGTGGGCAAACATGTCGTGGCGCAGTTTGAGCACCGCGCGGTTGGCCGCCCAGGCCAGCGCATATTGCGCCACGTAGCCGGCCAGCCCGCGCACCGCGAACAGGCCGATGATGGCCACCGGCACCAGCCACAGCGGCAGCGTGCCCGCCGCAAAGCCGTTGTCGAGCAAGGGCTTGAGCAAGGCCGGCACCATGGGCTCGGTGGCCGCGCCCACCAGCGCGCCGGCAAACGCCACCGCAATGCCCGCACGGCCGCACTTGAAGGCGGGGGCGATGCGTTGGAAGCGTTGCAGCAGGCTGGTGTGGGGCATGGCGGGGCGCGATTATCAGGGGCCAACCGGCCGCGTATGGCGGCGTCACCCTGCTGCCTACAATCGCGCCCTCCCTAAGTAATCGTCACAGCGCAGGCCAGCACCTGCCGCTCATGATCCAGCCAGTGAACGAACCTTCAGCACATCGCGCCACCTTGTTCACAGCCACCCGGCGGCGGCTGTTGTTTGCCCTGGGGGGCGGCATCGCGGCCCCTGCGCTGGCCCAGTTCAGGGTCGAGATTTCCGGCATCGCCGGCACGCAGTGGCCCATCGCCGTGGCCCACCTGCGCGGCGAAGAAGCGGCCAACGCGCCGGTGGCTGCCATCGTGCGCGCCGACTTGGCACGCAGCGGCGTGTTCAACCTGGTGGATGCCCCGGCCGGGCTGGACGATGCCTCGGCCCTGCCGCAAGACCTGCTGCGCCAGCGCGGCGCCGATGCGCTGCTGGCCGGCTCGGCCGCGCGGCTGGCCGACGGCCGCATCGACCTGCGCGTCAAGCTGTGGGACGTGGTCACCGGCAATACGCTGCTCGGGCAAAGCCTCACCGTGCACGCGGCCGATGTGCGCCTGGCCGCGCACCGCATTGCCGACGCCATCTTCGCCAAGATCACGGGGGATGCCGGCGTCTTCGCCACGCGCATTGCCTATGTCAGCAAACTTGGCAACCGCTATTCGCTGCACATCACCGATGCCGATGGCGAAGGCGGCCAGGTCGCGGTGGCCAGCAACGAACCCATCATTTCACCGGCCTGGTCGCCCGACGGGCGTGAGCTGGCCTATGTCTCGTTCGAAAAGCAGAAGGCCGAAGTGGTGGTGCAGGAACTGGCCAGCGGCAAGCGCCGCACCCTGGCCAGCTACCGCGGCTCGAACAGCGCGCCGGCCTGGTCGCCCGACGGGCGCGAACTGGCGGTGACGCTCTCGCGCGACGCGCCTGCGCAGTTGTATGTTATTTCGCGCGACGGCGGCACGCCGCGGCGGCTGACCACCAGCCCGGCCATCGACACCGAGCCGGTGTACACGCCCGATGGTCGCAGCATCTATTTCGTCAGCGACCGCGGCGGTGGCCCGCAGATCTACCGCGTGCCGGCGGCCGGCGGTGCGGCCGAACGCATCACCTTCAGCGGCAGCTACAACATCAGCCCGGCGCTCAGCGCCGACGGCAAGACGCTGGCCTACATCAACCGCCAGGGCTCGGCCTTGCGGCTTGCCACGCTCGAGCTGGCCAGCGGCACGGTGCGCACGCTCACCGACACCGTGAACGACGAAAGCCCGAGCTTCGCGCCCAACGGCCGGCTGCTC
>JAYUQE010000014.1:0-2336 GCA_043756905.1 Burkholderiales bacterium
ACACATCACCCCGGTGTCGCGCGGCGGTTTTGACACCTGGATGAACTGCATCACCGCCTGCCGCAACTGCAACGGCAAGAAGGGCAACCGCTTGCCCGAAGAGGCGCGCATGAGCCTGCTGTACCTGCCCTACGTGCCCAGCCTGCATGAAGACATGATCCTGCGTGGCCGGCGCATCCTGGTCGACCAGATGGATTTCCTGCTCGCCAGCGTGCCCGCGCACAGCCGCTTGCATGGCTGATGCGCCGGCGCACGGTGTGGCCCGTGCATGCGGCCACAGCGGCAGACACCTGCGGTTTACACGGCGGGGTTAAGCTGGCTCAAACCCGGGGTCAACGCTCCGGCACCGCCCCGCGTTGCCCTGCCATCCTTCTTTTCACAGTGAGTACCCTGCCATGAACCGCCTGCTCATCACCACCACCGCCCTGGCCGCTTTGCTTGCCCTGGGCGGCTGCACCACCACCAGCCCCGATGTCGTTTCGCGCCATGACGCCCAGCGCCTGGCCACGGTACAAGACGGCGTGGTGCTGTCGCTGCGCCCGGTGGTGGTTGATGGCACGCAAAGCGGCGTGGGCGCCACGGCCGGTGGTGTGGTGGGCGGCATCGCCGGCTCGTCGGTCGGCGGGCGGCGCGAAGCCGTGGCCGTGGGCGTGATCGGTGCCGTGGTGGGCGGCCTGGTGGGCAACGCCATGGAACGCAGCGGCACGCGCGAAGAGGCGGTGGAAATTCTGATCCAGCTGAAGAACGGCGAGCGCCGCTCCATCGTGCAGGCCAAGGCCGGCGAAACCCTGGCGGTGGGCGACTCAGTGGTGATCGTGGCCACCGGCGGCAAGGTGCGCGTGACCAAGGCGCCGGTGGTCACCGCCCCCGCGGCCGCGCCGCGGTCTTGATCTGTCGCTACGCCGCTGCCGCGCTGGGCGCGGCCACCGCCTGAGCCGCCACGAAGCGATCTTTCAGGCCGTTGAAGTTGCGCAGCGAATGCAGGTGCAGGTAGAGCAGTTCCAGCCCGTCGTTGCGCGCCAGTTCTTCCAGCGCCGCACCGGGCAATTCGCGCAGCTTCTTGCGGTCCACCGCCAGAAAGCCGCTGAGCGACGTCTTCGGCCCGCCTGGCTGCGCCAGGTCTGCCTGCATCGGCGCCAGCAGTTTCAGTTCAGCCAGCTTGCGGCCAAAGGCCTGGGTGCGCATGAACTGGGCCTGGTATTCCTGCAAGAACTTCAGCACACCCTGGGTGTAGGGCGTGGGCTTGCTGTCGTCGCCAAACAGGCGCTGGCCCCGGCCGGCCTGGTTGAAGCCGTTGTAGGCCTCGTCGATGCACACCGTGAAGGTCTTGCCGTCGGCTGCGCCTGAAAACACAAAGGGGTAGCGGCGCACAAAGGCCGGCACGTACTTCGCACTCCACTTCAAAGCGGCGTCCAGGTACAAGTTCTGCTTGGCACGCAGGCCCAGGATGGCAGCGGGCATGACCTCTTCGCCCTTGCCGGCAAAGACGATGGCGTAGTCGTCACTGGCCGGCGCGAATTCCACCGCCATCAGCGGAACGGCATTGACCTGGCGCGCGAAGCCGAAGTCGCCGCCCGCTTGCAAGCTCCATTGGCCATGGCGCAGATGCGTCAGCGGCACCGCGGTTTCGTAGATCAGCATCTGGGTGGCCATGGCGAACGTTCCTGTGCAGTCGAATGTTTGATGATTCCATTATCAGGCGCGCAGGCAGCGCGGGCACGCAGGGTTACTCCACCTTGCCGATGCGGCGCACGGCCTGCGACATCAGGCGCGCGGCGCACAGGCGCGAAACGGGGCCACAGCACGGTAATCAATGAAGCAAATTGCATGATCACTTTCAGCGCCTGGGGTATGCCCGAAGCGGGGCGACCAAATGCTACGCTCGCGGCCCCAGAGTCTTCAGCTTGCAGCCAGACCACCCATGACAAGCAGGCCCCTGTTCATCAAATGGATGTTGGCACTGGCCGGCGCCTGCTTCGCGCTGGCCCACCCGGCCCAGGCGCAGGAATATCCGAGCCGGCCCGTTCGCATCATCGTGCCCTTCGCGCCCGGCGGTTCGGCCGATGTCTTTGGCCGCTTCCTGGCGCAGCGGCTGCAGGAAGTGTTCGGCCAGAACGTGATCATCGACAACCGGCCCGGCGCGGGCTCGGTGATCGGCACCGACGCCGTGGCCAAGAGCGCGGCCGACGGCTACACGCTGCTGCTGATGTCGAACACGCACACGGTGAACGAGTCGCTCATCCCCAACAAGCCGTTCCAGTTGCTGCGCGACTTTTCGCCGATTGCGCCGCTGAACTATTCAGACCTGGTGCTGGTGGCCAAGCCCGGCCTGGCGC
>JAYUQE010000015.1:0-6079 GCA_043756905.1 Burkholderiales bacterium
CGGCATAGGCGAGATTGTTGAGATGCAGGAGCACATTGCGCAGCGCGCCGCTGGTTCGCCTTTGTATTTCGGAAAATTCGCCGGCTCTCCTGATGACCAGCCGGAAACCTAGCCGTTCCATTTCGCGGATCAGGAGGGCGGGATCGAATTGCCATACCCCTTGGGTACCCCGGCGCGGGTGCGATTCATATCTTCACAGGCTCTGAGGCGCCGCGGTCAGCCGCACCATGCCAGCGCGCCCAGCCCGGCGGCGCGGCCGCTGGCCAGGCAGGCGGTGAGCAGGTAGCCGCCGGTGGGGGCTTCCCAATCGAGCATCTCGCCGGCGCAAAACACCCCGGGCAGGGCACGCAGCATGGCGTGTTCGTCCATCGCCTCGAAAGCCACCCCGCCCGCGGTGCTGATGGCTTCGGCCAGTGGCCTCGGTGCGGCCAGCACCAGCGGCAAGGCCTTCAAGGCCGCGGCCAACTGCACCGGGTCTTTCATGCCGGACGGGCCCAACACTTCATGCAGCAGGGCCAGCTTCAGGCCACTGACGCCCAGGCGGCTCTTCAAATGCGTGGCCAGGCTGCGCGGCCCGCGTGGGCGCATGGTTTCAGTCAGCACTTGCTCGGTGCTGTGGTCGGGCAGCAAGTCCAGCACCAGCGTGGCGCTGCCATGGCGGTTGATGGCGTCGCGCAAGGGCGCGGCCAGGGCGTAGATGAGGCTGCCTTCCACCCCGCCATCGGTGAGCACAAATTCGCCTTGCTGCTCGATCACGCTGCCGTCCACCGCCGCGCTGCGCGCCACCACCGGCTTGACCGGCTGGCCGGCAAAGCGTTGGCGCAGGTAGTCACTCCAGCCGCTTTGCACATCAAAGCCGCAGTTGGCGGCCTGCATGGGCTGCACCGCCACGCCGCGGGCTTGTAGCAGCGGCACCCAGGCGGCGTCGGAGCCCAGTCGCGGCCAGCTTGCGCCGCCCAGGGCCAGCACGGTGGCGTTCGGCTGGAACGTCCGCTCACCGGTGGGCGTGTCAAAGCGCAACTCGCCCGCCTCGTTCCACCCCAGCCAGCGCTGCCGCGAGTGCAGCACCACACCCAGGCCATGCAGCCGCTGCAGCCACGCTCGCAACAGCGGCGCGGCCTTCAGCTCGCGCGGGAAGACGCGGCCCGACGTGCCGATGAAGGTCTCGCTGCCCAGTGCCAGCGCCCACTCGCGCACCGCCTGCGGGCCGAAATCGCGCAGCAGCGGGGCCAGCACATCAGCGCGTGCGCCATAGCGGCCGATGAAGCGATCCAGCGGCTCGGAGTGCGTGAGATTCAGGCCGCCGCGCCCGGCGATCAGGAACTTGCGGCCGGCCGTGGCCTTGGCTTCGAACACCGTGACCTGCGCGCCGCCTTCTGCCAGCACCTGCGCGGCCATCAAGCCCGCCGGGCCGGCGCCGATGACGGCCACTTGCCGTGTCGCCTGCACGGGCAGGTTTGCCGCAAGCGCCGGGTTCATTCACTCACCTTGCCGCGCAAGCTCTTCACCTGCCCGCGCAACACCTTGCCCTGAATGCGCCGCTTCTTCGACGCCAGCGTGGGCCGCGTCTTGCGCCGCACCTTGGCCACGTGCGCGGCGGTTTCGATCAACTCGCGCAGCCTGTCGATGGCGTCTTGCCGGTTGCGTTCCAGGCTGCGGTGGTCTTGCGCCTTGATCACCACCACACATGCGCTGCTGATGCGCTGGTCACCCAGGGCCAGCAGGCGTTGCTTCAGTTCAGCGGGCAAGCTGCTGGCAGGAATGTCGTAGCGCAGGTGAACGGCGTTGGACACTTTGTTGACGTTTTGCCCACCGGCGCCCTGCGCGCGAATGGCGCTGAATTCAATCTCGGCTTCAATCGGGTGAATGCGATCACGCAGCAGGCTGGGCATGGCCGGATTGTCCCAGCCAGTGGGTGCGCCCTCAGGCTGCGCGTGGCGTTGCCGCGCGAGCCGGTGACATGGCCGCGCAGGCCTTATATCCATGCAAGACAATGCTCCATGCCTGTGGCCGACCTCATCGCTGCCGCCGCGTCTGGCATCGTGTATCGCCACGGCCAGAGCATCGGGCCCGAGGCGTTGGGCCTGGTATCGGTCGACTCAAACACATTCGCTGGGGGTTGAAGCGTGACCATGTCAAACGAAGTGCCCTACACCGGCCTGTGGCCAGCCTTGCTGACGCCGCTGAATGAGCAGGGCGACATTGATGTGCCGCGTTTCGCTGCGCATGCGCGGCGCCTGCTCGATGCCGGCTGCACCGGCGTCACGCCCTTTGGCACCACGGGTGAGGGCCCGTCGTTCACGGTGGCCGAGCGCCGCGCCGCGCTCGAAGGCCTGGTGACCGGCGGCGTACCGGCGCAGCGCATCCTGGCGTCAACCAGTTGCGCGGCTCTGCCCGATGTGATCGAGCTCACGCGCCACGCCGTGCAGTTGGGCGTGCGCGGCTGCCTGGTGCTGCCGCCGTTTTTCTTGAAGGGCGTGCCCGATGACGGCGTGATCGACGCCTATCAACAGGTGATCGACGGCGTAGCGGATGCCCGAGCGCGCATCGTGCTGTATCACATCCCGCAAATTTCGGGCGTGGGCTTGAGCCATGAGGTGGTGCGCACACTGTTGCAACGCTTCCCGCACACCCTCATCGGCATCAAGGACAGCGGCGGTCAGCGTGACGTTTCCCTGGCCTTTGCGCAGGCCTTCATGCCGCCGCTGCAAGTCTGGGTGGGTAACGAACCCGATCTGCAAACCCTGGCTGCACGGGGCAGCCGTGGCGCCGTGAGCGGCGTGGGCAACATTGCGCCGCGCCTGGTGCAGCGTCTGATTCGCGGCGCGGGTGAGCCCGGCGCCGAACAAGCGCAGCAAGACCTGCTGGCGCTGCTGAAAGTGTTGAACGGCTATGGCCTGACGGCGGCGTTGAAGGGTGTGATGGCGGTATTCGACCAACACCCCGGCTGGGTGCGTGTGCGCGCGCCGCTGGTCGCCTTGAGCGCAGCCGAGTTGGCACGATTAACGGAACAAATCAGCCAACTCGGTTTGAGCCGCGACAACAGCTGACGCCAGGCATGACGGCCGACGTGGTCTGCATCGCCAGTTGGAACGCCGACCTGGTGGCCCGCGTGCCGCGGCCCATTGCACGTGGCGAGACTTTGGCTGCCACGGCGTTTGACGTGAGCCCCGGCGGCAAGGGCAGCAACGCCGCCGTGGCCGCGGCGCGCCAAGGTGCGCGCGTGGCCGTGCTGGCCCGTGTGGGCGACGACGACTTCGGCCGCATGGGCCTGGCGCTGTGGCGCGCTGAAGCCATTCACACCGCTCACGTTCACATCGCGGCTGGCGAGCGCAGCGGTGTGGCACTCATTCATGTGTTTGATGGCGGCGACAACGCCATCGCCGTGTACGCCGGCGCCACCGCCGGCTTGAACGCCGGCCATGCACGGGCCGCGGCGCCGCTGTTGCAAACCTGCAAGGTGGTGATGGCCTCTTGCGAAGTGCCGCTGGCTTGCACGGTGCAGGCCTTTCGCATCGCCCGTGCCGCCGGCGTGCGCACCTTGTTGAACCCGGCGCCGGCCATGCCGCTGAGTGATGACGTGCTGGCACTGTGCGATGTGATCACGCCCAACGAAGGTGAGCTGCTGGCCTTGGCGGGTTTGGGCCCTCGCGCCGGCATCGACGCCGCCGCCGAAGCGCTGCTCAAGCGCGGTGTAGGCGCGGTGATCGTGACCTTGGGTGCAGCGGGTTGCTGCCTGTATTCACCAAATGCCGCCGCGCAAGCCTTGGCCGGGCACGCCGTGACCGTGGCCGACACCATCGGCGCCGGCGACACCTTCACCGGCGCGCTGGCCGCCGCACTGGCGCGCGGTTTGGCGTTGAACGAAGCCATGCGCTGGGCCAATGCGGCGGCGGCATTGGCGGTGCAGGGTCAGGGCGCGATTGCGGGCATGCCCGATGCGGCCGCTGTTGCCGCCTTGTTGGGGTGAGGCCCGGTGCGGCCAGCCGGGCGGCCTTCAACAGCCTGGCCGCCCTGGGATGGGCCGGCGCTCAAGCAAACTCAAGCGGCGCGCAGCAGCGGCGGTGCAAACAAGCGCTCCATCTCGCGGCGCAGCTTGTAGGCGTCGGTGGTGGTGTCCATGGCCACATCGGCCCAACTCAGCGACTGGCCCTTCTTCACCGGCCGCACCACCTTCACGCCATGCGCCAGGCCCAGCGGCAAGCCGCCCATTTGCGCCGAGGTGGCGGCCGGCAAGAGCTTGCCCCACACCGTGTAGCCGCCTTCGCCATCCAACATTTCGCCCACCGCCAAATCGCGCTTGGCCGTGGCCACCACGTCGGCATTCCAGGCCGTGGCCACGCCAGTGGGCTCACCACGCAGCGCCACGCTGGCCACGCTGACGCCCACTTCCAGGCCGATCAGATGCCAGCGCTTGTACAGCGTGAAGTAGCGGCCACTTGGGTCGGTGTGCGCGTTGTATTCCTCGAAGCAGTTCTTGATGTATTCCGTCTCGGCCTCGACCGTGACCCACACGCCCATGCGGATGTCGTAGGGAATCGCGCGGCCGTTCGCTTCCAGCGACGAGATCACTTCCACCATGCCCTTGCGTTCCAGCACGCCGCCTTCGCTGATGGGGCGGGTGACGAAGGGAATGTCTTCCACACTGGCCGGCGGGTAGAGCAGGCCGTTGGACGGAACGGTTAGCCCCGTGGCGTTGCTCACTGCCGTACTTTCAATCGAAGGCTTGCTGCCATCGAGAAAGCTGTTGAACATCTTCGGGTTCAGGCCACCACGCAGCGCCTGCTCGGGGCTCAGGCCGTAGTGTCCCCACACCGTTTCAGGGGTGGATTCGCAAAAGTGCGGCAGCCACTTGTGGCCGCGTCCGGCCGCCACCACCGGGAAGCCACAGGTGCGGGCCCAGTCCACCAGGTCGCAAATGAGCGCGGGCTGGTCGCCAAAGGCCAGTGAATAGACCACGCCCGCGGCCGCCGCGCGCTGTGCCAGCAAGGGGCCACAGAAGGCATCGGCCTCCACCGTGACGTTGACCACATGCTTGCCTTGCGCAAAGGCGGCCAGGCAATGCTCAACGGCGGCAATGGGGTGGCCGGTGCATTCCACGATGACGTCGATCGCCGGGTGGCGCACCAGCGCTTGCCAGTCTTCGCTGATGTGGGTGTTGCCGTTCTTCACGGCCGCATCGAGCGACAGCGCGGCGGTTTGCTCGGCCGACCAACCTACCCGGTCAAGGTTACTTCTAGCGTTAGTGGGAGACAAGTCGGCAATGCCCACCAGGTGCACGCCCGGTGTGCGCGGCACTTGAGCCAGGTACATGGCGCCGAACTTGCCGGCGCCGATCAAACCCACGCGAACCGGCTTGCCGGCGGCGGCGCGGGCTTGCAGCTTGGGGTAGAGATTCATGCGGCAGCTTTCATTGAGTCGAAAGGTGTTTCGCTGGTGACCAGCGCGCTGGCCGGCATGCCGTTCTTCCACGGCAAGTCAACCGGGTAGGGCTGCAACAGGCAATCGTCGGGCAGGCATTCGATGGGGGCGAATTCGCGGTGGGCGATGTATTCGGGCCGCTTGAAACGCCGCACATGGTTGGACACGGTGCACAGGCTGAGGTAGACGCTGACGCGGTTCCAGGGGCTCAAGTTGCTGGCGCTGGCATGCACCAGGCAACTGTGGAACAGGATCATCGAGCCGGCCGGGCCCTTGGGGCTGACGATGCCCCCTTGCTTGCCGCCCGCGCGCTCAACCAACTGCGAGATCAAATCGTCGTCCACCGTCCACAGCGGGTAGCTGGTGGTGGTGAGGTCGTGCCTGGCGTCGACCACGCCGCGCTTGTGGCTGCCGGGAATGAACATCAGCGGGCCGTTGAATTCGTTCACGTCATCAAGAAAGATGGCCACGTTCATGGCGCGTTCGCTGGGCATGTGGTCGTCGTTCTTCCAGGTGCCGTAGTCCTGGTGCCACTGCCACACGTCGCCCTCGAAGGCCATCTTGCCGTTGATCTTGAACTGGTGCATGTAGAGCTGCTCGCCAAACAACTCTTGCACCGGTTCCACCATGCGTGGGTGGCGCGCCAGGCGCGCAAAGG
>JAYUQE010000016.1:0-2336 GCA_043756905.1 Burkholderiales bacterium
TGGTGGTGTGCCTGGATTCGGGCGCCGGCAACTACGACCAGCTCTGGCTCACCACCAGCCTGCGCGGCATGGTCAGCGGCGTGCTGAAGGTGGAAGTGCTGAGCGAAGGCATCCATTCCGGTGATGCCAGCGGGCTCGTGCCGTCGAGCTTTCGCATCCTGCGCCACCTGCTCGACCGGCTGGAAGACAGCGCCACCGGGCACTTGCTGCCGCAAAGCTTTCACTGCGAATTGCCGGCGGCGCGGCTGGCCCAGGCGCAGGCCACGGCAGCGATCCTGAAAGACGAGGTTCACAAGCGCTTCCCCTGGGCCTGCGGCGCCGACGGTGGCCCGGTGCTGCCCACCACCACCGACCCGGTGCAGGCCCTCATCAACCGCACCTGGCGGCCCACCTTGAGCGTGACAGGTGTGGAAGGTTTTCCTGATTTGGCCAGTGCCGGCAACGTGCTGCGGCCCTACACCGCATTCAAGCTGAGCCTGCGCCTGCCGCCGTTGGTGGATGGGCACGAGGCGGCGCAAAAATTGAAAAACCTGCTGGAAGACAATGCGCCGTACAACGCCAAGGTGACTTTCCACCCCGACGGCCGCGCCGGCGCGCTGGGCGCCACCGGCTGGGATGCGCCGGCGCTGGCGCCGTGGCTGGAACAGGCGTTGAACGCTTCATCGCAAGCGCAGTTCGGCGCGCCGGTGGGCTACATCGGCCAGGGCGGCACGATCCCGCTGATGAGCATGTTGCAGCGCGGCTTCCCCAAGGCGCAGATGATGGTCTGCGGCGTGCTGGGCCCAAAGAGCAATGCGCACGGGCCAAATGAATTCCTGCACGTGCCCTATGGCAAGCGGCTCACCGCGGCGGTGGCGCAGGTGATGGCGGCGTGCCCCTGAAGGCCGCCATCAAAAGGTGAATCCATTCGTTAAGGCTTGGCCCGACATCGGCTCCAGCAGCACCAGCAAGGGCTTGAGCGGGCGGTAGCGCAGCGCCACCTTGGTGGCGTAGGTGAAGAAGCGCGGCAGGTCTTGCGCATAGCCGGGCTTGCCGTCGCGGTGTTTCAGGCGGCAGAAGATGCCCAACACCTTCAAGTGGCGTTGCAGGCCCATCCATTCGAGCGCGCGCCAGAACTCACCGAAGTCATGCGCCATCGCCGGCCCCAGCGGCACGCCGGCCTTCTTGGCCGCTTCCCAGTAGCGCACGGCCCAGTCAAGCTCGCGCTCTTCGTCCCACGACAGGAATGCGTCGCGCAGCAGGCTGGCCATGTCGTAGCTCACCGGGCCGGCCACGGCGTCTTGAAAGTCCAGGATGCCCGGGTTGGGCTCGCACACCATCAGGTTGCGCGGCATCCAGTCGCGGTGCACCGCCACCACCGGTTGGGCCAGGGCGCTGCTGACGAGCAAGGTGCACAGGCCTTGCCAGGTTTGTTGCTGCTTGGCGTTCCAGGTGATGGCGAATTCGCGCTGCACGCACCACTGCGCGAACAAGTCCAACTCGCGTTGCAGCAGCGCGGCGTCATACGGCGGCAGGCCGGCGCTGGGCACGCGCGCCTGGAACTGCACCAGGGCACTCACGGCCTGACGCATCAGCGCGTCGGCCTGGGCCGTGCTGGCGTGTTGCAGGCGCTTGAGGTAAAGCTCGTTGCCCAGGTCGCTGAGCAGCAAAAAGCCGTGCGTGGCATCGCAGGCATGCACCGTGGGCGCATGCAGGCCGGCGCTGTTGATGCGCCGCGCCATTTCAACGAACGGGCGCACGTCTTCTTGCGGCGGCGGCGCGTCCATGATGATGAAGCTGATGCCGGGCGCACCCTGCACGCGCAGGTAGCGGCGAAAGCTGGCGTCGGCCGAGGCCGGGGTCAATGTCTCCAGGCGCAGGCCGTGTTGCGGGCCGATCTGCGCCAGCCAGGTGGTGAAGGCATCGCGGCGCTGGGCGTCGGGCCAGGGAACGGTGTGAGGCATGCGCGGGCTCGGCGAGCGGGGCCGGCGAGTCGGTCGTTGGATAATCGATTTTACAAATTGCGCCGGTCGCAGCCGCCACAGCCCGCTGGCGCGTTGCGCGCCCCCGACCTTGCACCCTCAGCAGCGCCACCGGCTCATCAGACAACCCATGTTTCGCCTTGCGGTCAATTCGCCATTCGGACGGCCTGGCAGGCACATGTGCCCCCTTGGCCTGCCCAGCCGTCGCGCCGCCTTGGCCCTGGCGGCATGCGCCTGCCTGGGCCAGGTGGCGCAGGCCCAGGTGCCTGCGCCGGCCCGGGAGCCAGTGCCAGTGCCAGTGCCAGTGCCAGTGCCAGTGCCAGTGCCAGTGCCAGTGCCAGTGCCAGTGCCAGTGCCAGTGCCAGTGCCAGTGCC
>JAYUQE010000017.1:0-17575 GCA_043756905.1 Burkholderiales bacterium
CCACCGCGGCCAGGCTTTCCAGGCCTGTGAGTACTTGATGGACTACCTCAAGACCCAGGCGCCGTTCTGGAAAAAGGAACACACGCCGCAGGGTGCGCAGTGGGTGGATGCTCGGGTGGCTGACGACGCGGCGGCGCAGCGCTGGGGCTTGCCGGCCGTTAACGCCGCGCCATGAATGCGGCCCTGCCGTTGAGTGGCGTGCTCGCGGTGGCGAGTGGTGCGGCCTTGGGCGCGCTGGTGCGCTGGGGCTTGGGCATGCGCCTGAACACGGTGTGGCACGGATTCCCGCTCGGCACCTTGCTGGTCAATGCCATCGGCGGGTTGTTGGTCGGCGCGGCCATGGTGGCCTTCATGCGCTGGCCGAATGACACGGCGCGCCTGTTCGCGGTGACGGGTTTCCTGGGCGGCATGACCACGTTCTCAGCCTTCTCGGCCGAATCGCTGGGGCTGTTGCAGCGCGGTGACCATGGCCTGGCGCTGGCGCACAGCTTGGCGCATGTGCTGGGCGCGCTGGCCTGCACGGCGCTGGGTTTTGCATTGGCGCGCACCTGGTGGCCTCCAGCTTGAGCGGTGCTGACATCAACTCGCAAGCCCTGCGCCACGCACTGGGCCGCTTTGCCACGGGGGTGACGCTGATCACCTGCCTGGCTGAAGACGGCAAGCCGGTGGGCATGACGGTGAATTCCTTCAACGCACTGTCCTTGCACCCGCCCCTGATCCTGTGGTCGCTGCGCCGCGCCAGTGCCAACTTGAGGCATTACGGTGCAGCCGCGCACTTTGCGGTGAACGTGTTGGCCGCAGACCATCTGGCCTTGTCGCGCCGCTTCGCCAGCGGCGCGGCCGACAGGTTCGCGCTGGGCACCTGGCAGGCCGGCCACCACGGCGCGCCGGTGCTGGCCGGTTGCGCCGCGGTGTTCGAATGTGCGCTGCATGCGCAGCAGGTGGCCGGTGACCATGTGCTGTTCATTGGCCGCGTGCTGCACGCCAGCGACGCCGCGGTGGCGCCGCTGCTGTTCCACGCCGGCCACTACCGCGCGCTGGGCGAGGCCTTGTAGTTGGCCTCTGCAACAGGCGATCGTTCCAGCGTCAGTTCACAAACAACGGCGGCGCCGCCACCGTGCTGGGCAACGCGCCCGACGACAGCACCGCGCCGCTGCTGCTGGAGCGAATCTCCAGCGTGCCGCCGGTGCCGGCGCTGCTGAAACGCACCACGGCGCTGCGGCCATCGGCCAAGGTGATGCGTGTGCCGATGCTGCCGGCCACGTCATCGCGCGCCGCGCTGCTCACCGAGCCGTTGGTGCCCAGCACATGCAGGAACGCGCTGGCGTCGCCCACGTCGTGCGGCACATCGACGCGCACGCCTTTGAGCACCTCGGCGTTCAGGCCCGGCCAGGCGCTCACCTGCCAGGGCAGCCCGGCGGGTGACAGGCGCGTCACGTCCAGGCGGTTGCTGCCGTTCACCAGGCTGAGGGCGTCGCCACTGATGGCCGGCGCCGATGGCAGGTTGAGCGTGAAGACGCGGCGCATGCCGGCGCCCGCGCTTTGCACGCGGTCGAAGACGACGAAGGTGCTGGGCTTGATGAACAGGAACTCGCGCTCCACTTTGGCCACGCCGGGCTCGCCGCCGTAGCTGGGCGTGACGCGCGCCAGGCCGTAGGCATAGTCCGGCGTGTTGGCCAGGGCCTGCATCTGGCATGAGCTGCCGTAGCGCTGCGGCAGCACCGCGCCGCCGCGTTCAATGCGCACCAGGTTGTGCAAGCCTTCGGCCTGCTCGATGCCCGAGTGCGAATCGAGGTTGGCGTCTTGCGCCAGCCAGGCACCCTTGAAGACGACGAAGCTGCCCTGGTCGTGGTGGGCGTGGCTTTCGGTGTACGGGCCGCAGATGAAGTTGGCGAACGCCGCGTCCTTGGCCCAGCTGCTGCGCATGGCGAACTGGCCGGTGCCGCTGCCCCAGTAGGCGGTGGACAAGTCGGTCAAAGGCCGTGGCGTGATGTCACCGAGTTCGTAGATGAAGTCGCTGTAGGCCATGAAGCCGTACTGCATCACCGGTACCGAGCTTTGGGTCAGCAGGCTCTTGGCGGTGCCGGCCAGCCGGTCGGTGGGGAACAGGCGGGTCAGCACGGCCAAGTAGTCGCGGTGGTAGTCGAACAGCGCCGCGGTGGAATCGCGTGCATGGTCGCCGGTGGGTGCCAGGCGGTCCAGCGTGGGCACCACCTGGTGCATGAAGTGCGCCAGCGAGGCCTGGGTGTGCGGCGTGCTCGCCGCCAGGCGTTCGCCGGTGGAGCGTTCCCACCAGTCATACAGCCGCCACAGGTTCTTCATGGCCGTGCCATAACCGGTGCCTTCACGCGAACCGCCACCGACCAGGTCGCGGTTGAACAGCGGGAAGAGTTGGTTCTGCATCTTCTCGATGCGGAACTTGTCTAGCCAGGCCGTGGCCTGCGCGTTCTCGCCATGGCTGGCCAGGCCGAGCAGCATGGTCGCTTCCAGGAACGAGTAGTAATAGTTGTTGGCCGGGTTGTCGACCGACCAGCCCGTCCATGAATAGACCGTGTTGCCCCATCGTGCCTGGGCCGGGTTCCAGACGTTCCACACCGCCTGGTTGCCATAGGCCTGCCAGCGCGTGCGCTGCGCGGCCGTCATGCTGCTGCGGCACCAGTCGTACACGGTGGCCAGGTTGCCGATTGTCGGGCCCACGTCCAGGTAGCTGTCACCCGCCACACCGGCGCGCTGGCCGGTGTTGATGAGCGTTTCTTCAGCCACCACGCGGGCTTCGGTGCGGTTGACGGCAAAGTTGCAATACGCAGCGTTGCCGCTGAGCTGCCCCAACAGGGCCGCAAACCAGGGCTGGAAGCCCCAGGTGGCGCCGCCGGCCATTTCACCGTCCACCATGTTCTTTAGCCGCGTGGCTGCCGGCGTGGCGTTGGCGTAGGCGGTCTTCAGCCGGCTCAGTGTGGCCGCATCGGCCAGCATGATGCGCGGGCTGCCCAGGGGCGCTACGTTGTACGCGCCCGTGGGCGGTGGCGGCGGCGGCGGAGGTGGCGGCGGCGGGGGAGGTGGTGGCGGCGGAGGCGGAGGCGGAGGCGGGGGCGGGGGCGGGGGCGGAGGCGGAGGCGGAGGCGGAGGCGGAGGCGGAGGCGGAGGCGGCGTCAACCCATGACTCAGCACCTGCGTGGCCTGTGCCCGGTTGCCGGCGGCGTCCACGGCCACCACGGTGAGCACGTTGTCACCGCTTTGCAGCGTGATGCCTTGGGCGACCCAAATCTTCTGGGTGCTGCTGCCACTCAGGCTGGCGCTGCCCGAGCCGCCACGGCTGTTGCTCCAGGTGACGCGGGCCACCTGAATGTCATCACTGGCCGCGCCGTCCAGAGAGGTGGCGCCTTGCACGTCAACCGCGCCTTGCTTGACGATGCTCACCCTGGGTGGCGTCAGGTCGTTGCCGCGGCCGCGTCGGCGCTGCGCGTCTTCAAGCAACGATTCCGTGTCTTCGGAAGAGCCGCCGCAGCCGGCCAGGGAAAGCAGCAGCAGCGGGGCCATCAGGGCGGCCAGAAGGGTAGGTCTTGGGAGTCGGGTCATGGCGGGATATGAGCAACACCGCAAAGCGGCGATCCCGCACCCTAGTGCCCGGGGCGTGAAGCGTTGTAACTGAATCCCGCCGAATGGCTGTCTGGCTTACGCCCTGTCACCAAGCAGCCAAAAGAAAGGTCAATTCAGCAGCGTGGGCGGCGTCTCACCAGGCGTTGCCTGACCCGGCCCCGGCGTGTTGATAACGCCCCACTGCGAAGCCACGAGCGCGCTTTCAAGCAAGCGCAGCAGCGCCAGCGACAGCTCTTCGGTGACTTGCAGCGTGAGGCTGCGCCCGCCGGCCTCGCGCCATTGCAGCATCACCCCGCCGGTGGGCGTGGGCTTGAGGCTGATCTCCGTGGCCAGCACCGGCTCGGGGCCCAGTGGCGTGGCCGCGCCATCGGCCTGGAACTGGGTTTTGAAGTCGGCATGCGGCAGTGGCTTGTCGCGCGCGGCCTGGCTGAGCATTTGCCGCGCTTCGGGTGACACCACCGAGCCTGGCGACACGCTGGGCACCGCCAGGCTGGCCACCATCGGCTGGAAGTGCGGCCAAAAGCGCAGTGCCATGCGCCGCGTGAGCCAGACTTGATACAGCTCGGGTGGCTGGGTGCGCACTTGCAGCAAGATGCGGTCGGCGCTGGGGTCGTACTTGACCTGGATCTGATGGATGTTCACGCGGATCATTGTAGGAAGCCCAAACCTTGAATCCTGGCTTGATCGCCCCACGTTCCCGCCAAGCCAAGGGAATTCAACATGCGACTCGACAAACTCACCACTGCGTTTCAACAAGCCCTGTCCGAGGCCCAGAGCCTGGCCGTGGCGCGCGACAACCCCTACGTGGAGCCGGCCCATGTGCTGGCTGCGATGCTGGTGCAGGCCGACGGCCCCAAGGCCTTGCTCGACCGCTCCGGCGCCAACACCGCAGCGCTGCGCACGGCGATGGAGACGGCGGTTAGCGCGCTGCCGCAAGTGCAGGGCGGCCAGGTCCAGCCCGGGCGCGACCTGGTGCAGCTCATGCAAGCCGCGGAGAAGGAAGCCGGCAAGCGCGGTGACCAGTTCATCGCCAGCGAAATGTTCTTGCTGGCGCTGGCTGATGCCAGGAGCGACATCGGCGGCATCGTGCGCGGCCACGGCCTGACGCGCAAGGCGTTGGAAAGCGCGGTGCAGGCGGTGCGCGGCGGTGGCTCGGTGGATTCAGCGGAATCCGAAGGGCAGCGCGAGGCGTTGAAGAAATACACGCTCGACCTCACCGAGCGTGCGCGCCAAGGCAAGCTCGACCCGGTGATCGGCCGCGACGATGAAATCCGCCGCGCCATCCAGGTCTTGCAGCGGCGCACCAAGAACAACCCGGTGCTCATTGGCGAGCCCGGCGTGGGCAAGACGGCCATCGTCGAAGGCCTGGCTCAACGCATCGTTAACGGCGAGGTGCCCGACACGCTGAAAGACAAGCGCGTGCTGGTGCTCGACATGGCCGGGCTGCTGGCCGGTGCCAAGTTTCGCGGCGAATTCGAAGAACGATTGAAGGCCGTTTTGAAGGAAGTGGCGGCCGACGAAGGCCGCATCATCCTGTTCATCGACGAACTGCACACCATGGTCGGCGCCGGCAAGGCCGAAGGCGCGATCGACGCCGGCAACATGCTCAAGCCGGCGCTGGCACGCGGCGAGCTGCATTGCATCGGCGCCACCACGCTGAACGAATACCGCAAGTACGTTGAGAAAGACGCCGCGCTGGAACGCCGCTTCCAGAAGGTGCTGGTGGGCGAGCCCACGGTGGAAGCCACCATCGCCATCCTGCGCGGCCTGCAGGAAAAATACGAGGTGCACCACGGCGTGGAGATCACCGATCCGGCCATCGTGGCCGCGGCCGAGCTGAGCCACCGCTACATCACCGACCGCTTTTTGCCCGACAAGGCGATCGACCTGATCGACGAAGCTGCGGCCAAGGTGAAGATCGAAATCGACTCCAAGCCCGAGGCCATGGACAAACTCGACCGGCGCTTGATTCAGTTGAAGATCGAGCGCGAAGCCGTGCGGCGCGAGAAAGACGAAGCCTCGAAGAAGCGCTTCGATTTGATCGAAGTCGAGATCGCCAAGCTTGAGCGCGAGGCGGCCGACCTGGAAGAAATCTGGAAGGCAGAGAAGGCCGCGGCGCAGGGCTCGGCGCATGTGAAGGAAGAGATCGACCGCATTCGCCACCAGATTGAAGAACTCAAGCGCAAGGGCGACTTCAACAAGGTGGCCGAGTTGCAATACGGCCGCCTGCCCGAGCTTGAAAAGCACCTGAAGGAAGCGCAGTCCAAGGAAACCGGCAAGGCCAAGGCGGGCAAGGCCAGCGGCGTGCCGCAGTTGCTGCGAACGATGGTGGGCGCCGAAGAAATTGCCGAGGTCGTGGCACGCGCCACCGGCATTCCGGTGTCCAAGCTGATGCAGGGCGAACGCGACAAGCTGTTGACGATGGAAGCCAAGCTGCACGACCGCGTGGTCGGGCAAGATGAAGCCATCACCGCGGTGAGCGACGCCATTCGCCGTTCGCGCGCCGGGCTTTCAGACCCGAACCGGCCCTACGGTTCGTTCCTCTTTCTCGGCCCCACCGGCGTGGGCAAGACCGAACTGTGCAAGGCGCTGGCGGGCTTCTTGTTCGACAGCGAAGACCACATGATCCGCATCGACATGAGCGAGTTCATGGAGAAGCATTCGGTCAGCCGAATGATCGGTGCTCCGCCCGGTTATGTGGGCTATGACGAAGGCGGCGCGCTGACCGAAGCCGTGCGGCGCAAGCCCTACGCCGTGATCTTGCTCGATGAAGTGGAAAAGGCCCACCCCGATGTTTTCAACGTGCTCTTGCAGGTGCTCGACGATGGCCGTTTGACCGACGGCCAGGGCCGCACGGTGGATTTCAAGAACACCGTGATCGTGATGACCAGCAACCTGGGCTCGCCTCAGATCATGCAATTGGCCGGCCAGCCTTCGAGTGTGATTCGCGATGCCGTTTGGGTCGAGGTGAAGAACCATTTCCGCCCCGAGTTTCTGAACCGCATCGACGAAACAGTGGTGTTCCATGCGCTGGATCGCAAGAACATCGAAAGCATTGCGAAGATTCAGCTCAGCGCGCTGGAAGGCCGCCTGGCGAAGATGGATCTCAAGCTCGAAGTGTCACCCACGGCGTTGGCCCAATTGGCCAAGGTCGGCTTCGACCCGGCCTTCGGCGCGCGGCCGTTGAAGCGGGCGATTCAGCACCTGATCGAGAACCCGGTGGCCAAGCTGATCTTGCAGGGCAAATTCGGGCCGCGGGATGTGATTCCGGTGGACGTGGAAGACGGCGAATTCGTCTTCAGCCGAGTGGTGCACTGAGCAAGCGCGACAGCGTGCTGCGCAGCACGGTGAGCTGAACCTCGCCGCGTTCCAGCACGGCATGCAGCGCCAGGCCCGGTTGGTTGGGCAACGGCAAGAGCAGCAACTGCTTGTCGCCCAGCGTCACCACTGCCTCGGGTTGCTCGGTGCCCAGGCCCAGCACCAGGCTGGTTTCGGCCATGGTGCGCAGCATGGCCGCACCCTGGGCGGCCATGGGCAGCGAACTGGGCGGGCCGCCGGCATGGGCCAGGCTGCGGTGGGTGCGCATCTCGAACACACAACAGCTCACCACACCACGCACCAGTGAAAGTTGCGTCACCAAGCCGTGCAGCGCCTGCGCTTGCGCTTGCGCCTGGGCCTGCGCCTGCATCACGCCGCGCACCAGCGGGTCGCGTGTCGGGTCGCGCGCCGACTCGCGTATTGGCTCGCGTGCTGGTTCGCGGTACTGTCTCTCGCCCGGCATGGCGTCCAGCGGCATTTCCTGGGTGTTGGCGAAGTCGGAGGCTGATGTGCGCGCGGCAGCCGCGGGCGCAACTTCGTGCAGGCGGTTCCAGGCACCGCTCACGTAGGCCCAGGCCTCGTTGGCGCGGCTCACCTGGGGTGTCACGCGCACCTGGGTGCCGCACAGGCGCATCAGCGATGCGGCCTGCACCGCCAGCGTGGGCACGTGGCCCACCGGCACGGCCAGCATTTCGCGGTTGGGCCAGCGCTGGCTGCTCATGGCTGCGCGCAGCGGTTGCAGCGCGCCATCCAGCACATGGGCAGGCACCTCACCCACCAGCAACACGCCCAGCCGGCTGTGCGCCAGCAAGGCCTGAGCCAACTGCTCGCGCGATTGGCTGTCTGAGTCGACTGCCGTGGCGTAAATGCGCAGCACCCGCTGTTGCGACAACGGCAACTCGGCGAATTGCAGCGTGGCCAGCGGCACGCCATAGCCTTGACGGCGCACCAGCAGGCGTTGCAGCTTGCGCCCGCCCGACGATGCCAGCGCTGCCAACAAGCGCAGCGAAACCGTGGCCCCTACATCGTGCAAGGCAATGAACTCGGGCTTCAACTTCTCGAACAGCTGCACCAGGGCATCGGCCGGGCTGCCGGTGACGAACAGCTCCAATTGCTCATCGTTGACGCGCCGGCCAACTTCGCGTGGGTCGTCACCCAGATACTCGCTCGGCGACGCAGCGAATTGCGTGGCGGGGTCTTGCCGCGAATCGTCGGCGGGGCCGGGTGGCGATGCGCCCGGGGTGGGCAATGGCGAGATGGGCTTTGACATGGGGCAGAGCCCGAGTTTACGGGCCGCGCGCGTGGCGCACAGGCCCGCGGCTGGGTGGTTGGCGCTGCGTCAGGGGGCTGGCACCGCGGGCTTGGTTACCATAACCACATGCCCACGCTTGCACCGCCCGCCTACCTGGCCGCCACGCGCCGCGATGATGTGTGGCTGATCGGCCTGGTCAGCCTGGCGCACGGCACCAGTCACTTTGCCCAGTTGCTGTTGCCGCCGTTGTTCCCTTGGTTGAAAGTCGAATTCGCCGTCAACTACGCCCAGTTGGGCGCACTGTTGACGATCTTCTTCGTCGTTAGCTGCGTGGTACAGGCGTTCTCCGGTTTTTGGGTCGACAAGCACGGCCCGCGCCCGGTGCTGTTCACCGGCCTGGGCCTGCTAGTGCTGGCGGCAGCCGGCTTTGCCAGCAGCCCCAGCTATGCCGCGATGGCCGCCTGTGCGGTCGTGGCTGGCATTGGCAACGGCGTGTTCCACCCGGTGGACTACACGCTCATCAACCGCCTGGTGGCGCCGCCCCGCGTGGGCCATGCCTACAGCAGCCATGGCGTCAGCGGCAACCTGGGCTGGGCCCTGGCGCCAGCCCTGCTGGCGCCGCTGGCGCTGGCCTATTCCTGGCGCGTGGCACTGTGGGTTGCAGTGGGGTTTGCGGCCGCGGTGTGGCTGCTGTTGTGGAGCCAACGCGAGCGTTTCGTTTTGCCTGCGCTGCCCGCCCTGGCCAAGGGCGGCAAGGTGCAGGAAGGTGGATTTGACTTCTTGCGCATCCCCGCGGTATGGGTGTGCTTTGCCTTCTTTCTGTTCTTTGCCATGGTGCTCAGCGGCATCCAGGCCTTCGCGCCGGAGGCCGCACGCCAGTTGCATGACGTGCCGCTGGCCTGGGTGGCGCAATGCCTGACCATCTACATGGTTTGTGCCGCGCTGGGCATGGTGGGCGGCGGCTTCCTGGCCAGCGACCCGGCGCGCAGCGAGCGCATGGTGGCCTTGGGAGTGGGCGTGGCGGCATGTGTCGCACTCACCCTGGCGTTTGCCAGCGTGCCCGCTGCCGCGGTGCCGGTGTTGTTCGGCGTGATGGGGCTGGCCAGTGGCTCGGCCAGCCCGGCGCGCGACATGCTGGTCAAGCGTTCCACGCCGGCCAATGCCAGCGGCCGTGTCTACGGCGTGGTCTATTCCGGCCTGGACATCGGCCAGGCCATCGCACCCCTGATCTTCGGCCGGCTGATGGATCTGCACCAGCCGCAGTCGATCTGGATCGGCATTGCCTTGTTCCAGGTGCTACTCATCACCACAGCCTTTCAGGTGCACCGCGTGCGCAGGCAATCATGATCACTCGCCCAGCAGGCCACGCGCTGGTTGAAGCGCTCATCGCACAAGGTGTGGACACTGCCTTCGGCGTGCCCGGCGAAAGCTTCCTGGCGGTGCTGGACGGCTTTTACGAACACCGCGAGCGCATCCGCTTCATCGCTTGCCGGCAAGAGGGCGGGGCGGCCTTCATGGCCGACGCGCAAGGCAAGCTCAGTGGCCGGCCGGGCATCTGCTTCGCCACGCGCGGCCCTGGCGCCAGCAACGCGGCCATCGGCGTGCACACCGCGTTCCAGGACTCCACGCCGCTCATCCTGTTCATCGGCCAGGTGGCCAGCGACCAGCGCGACCGCGAAGCGTTCCAGGAAATCGACTATCGCCACATGTTCGGCCCCGGCACGCTGGGCCTGGCCAAGTGGGTGGCTGAAGTTGAAAGCGCCGACCGCCTGCCCGAATACGTGGCGCGCGCCTTCCATACCGCCCTGCAAGGCCGGCTTGGGCCGGTGGTGCTCGTGCTGCCCGAAGACATGCTCACCCGTGCGACCAGCGCGCCAGTGCTTTCAATGGTTAACCCGGCACAGGCCTGGCCGCAGCCGGCAGCCATGGCCGAGTTGGCGCGCCTGCTGGCGAGCGCCAAACAGCCGCTGTTGATTGCCGGCGGCAGCGGCTGGACGGCCGCGGCCTGCGCCGACTTGCAAACTTTTGCCGAGCGCTGGCAATTACCCGTGAGCTGCGGCTTTCGTTTCCAGGACACCTTCGACAACCGCCACCCGCTGTATGCGGGTGATGTGGGCATCGGCATCAACCCCAAGCTGGCCGCGCGGGTACGGCAGGCTGACCTGATCATCGCCCTGGGCGTGCGCCTGGGCGAGATGACCACCGGTGGCTACACGCTGCTGCAAGCGCCCAGGCCGGCGCAACGGCTGGTGCACATTCACGCCGGCGCCGAAGAACTCGGCCGCGTCTATGCGGCCGATGTGCTGGTGCAGGCCAGCATGCCGGGCGCGGCCCGGGCCCTGGCCGAGTTGCCGCCACCGCCGGCGCCGTCGTGGCGCGAATGGGCACAGCAGGCGCATGCCGATTACGAGGCCAACCACGTGGCCCCGAGCGTGGTGCCGCTGGACATGGCGGTGATCGTGAAGACGGTGCAGCGCCTAGCCCCGGCCGACACGGTGTACACCAATGGCGCGGGCAACTTCAGCGGCTGGTTGCACCGCTACGTGCGCTACTTCGGCCTGCAGCACCATGGCCGCACGCAGCTTGCACCGACCTCGGGCGCCATGGGCGTGGGCCTGCCCGCCGCGGTGGCCGCGGCGCTGCTGTACCCGCAGCGCACGGTGATCAATCTCGCCGGCGATGGCGACTTCCTGATGACCGGGCAAGAGCTCGCCACCGCCACCGGCTACGGTGCCGGCCGCGGCGCGGGGCGGCTGATCAGCATCGTGGTGGACAACGGCAGCTACGGCACGATTCGCATGCACCAGGAACGCGAATACCCGGCGCGCGTGAGCGGCAGCGATTTGTTCAACCCCGACTTCGCGGCCCTGGCCCGCGCCTATGGGTGGGGGGCCGCCTTAGTTGAACGCACCGAAGACTTCGAGCCGGCTTTCATGGCCGCACTGGTCACGCCCCAGCCATGCCTGATTCACATCAAGCTGGCCACCGAGGTGAGCACCACGCGGGCCACCTTGAGCCAGCTTCGCGCTGCCGCGCGCAAAGCGTAGACAGGCGCACCGCTACAATCCGCGCCTTCGTCGGGGCGTAGCGCAGCCTGGTAGCGCATCTGGTTTGGGACCAGAGGGTCGAAGGTTCGAATCCTTTCGCCCCGACCATCAATATTTATCACCGCAAGGAGCCGCCCGCCATGCCCGCCAAAGCGCGCACCGCACCCGGCCCCGGCGAGGCGCAAGCGCCTGGCTCGGCGCGGGTGTTGAAGAAGTACCCCAACCGGCGTCTGTACGACAGCCAGACCAGCAGCTACATCACGCTCAGCGATGTGAAGGCCATGGTGCTGGCCGGCACCGAATTTGAAGTGCGCGACGCCAAGACGAATGAAGACCTCACGCGCAGCATCCTGCTGCAAATCATTCTTGAGGCAGAGGCGGGCGGCGCGCCGATCTTCAGCGCGCCCATGTTGTCGCAGCTGATCCGTTTTTATGGCCATGCCATGCAGGGCATGATGGGCGCGTACCTGGAGCGCAACCTGCAAACCTTCGTTGACTTGCAGACTCGCTTTGCGGCCCAGGGCGCGGCGTTGAACGAGCCCAAGGCCTTCACCGCAGAGGCCTGGGCGCAGTTCCTCACCGGCCAGGCGCCGATGCTGCAAACCTTGATGGGCAGCTACACCGAGCAGTCGAAAAACCTGTTCACGCAGATGCAGGAACAAATCGCCAAACAAGCGGGCTCGCTGTTCCCGGGCATGCCCGGCTTCCCGCCACCCAAGAGTTGACGCCGCGAGGCGGGCGGCCGCTGCGTTGACAATGCGGCGATGAATTCCCCCTTGCCGAACCTGCCCCCTGCCGCACCCGCCCCCACCATCGGTTTCGTTTCGCTGGGCTGCCCCAAGGCGCTGACTGACTCCGAACTGATCCTCACTGCGCTGCGCAGTGAAGGCTACGAAACCAGCAAGACCTTTGCCGGCGCCGACCTGGTGATCGTCAACACCTGCGGCTTCATCGACGACGCGGTGAAGGAAAGCCTGGACACCATCGGCGAAGCCCTGGCCGAAAACGGCAGAGTCATCGTCACCGGCTGCCTGGGCGCCAAGGGCGGCGCGGGCAGCAGCAACCTGGTGCGGCAAATGCACCCCAAGGTGCTGGCCGTCACTGGCCCACATGCCACGCAAGAAGTGATGGACGCGGTGCACACGCATTGCCCGAAGCCGCACGACCCGTTCGTGGACCTGGTGCCACCGCAAGGAATCAAGCTCACGCCGCGCCACTATGCGTATTTGAAGATCAGCGAAGGCTGCAACCACCGCTGCACGTTTTGCATCATTCCCAGCATGCGCGGCGACCTGGTGTCGCGGCCGATTGGCGATGTGCTGGGCGAGGCGCAGCGCCTGTTCGCCGCCGGCGTGAAGGAGCTGCTGGTGGTCAGCCAGGACACCAGTGCCTATGGCGTGGATGTGAAGTACCGCACCGGCTTCTGGGACGGCAAGCCGGTGAAGACGCGCATGCTCGACTTATGTGAAAAGTTAGCCGAGCTGGCCGATGCCCACGGTGCGTGGGTGCGACTGCACTACGTCTACCCCTACCCGCATGTGGATGAGGTGCTGCCGCTGATGGCCGCTGGCCGCATCCTGCCTTACCTGGACGTGCCGTTCCAGCATGCCCACCCCGATGTGCTCAAGCGCATGAAGCGCCCGGCCAGCGGCGAACGCAACCTGGAGCGCCTGGCGCGCTGGCGCGAGATCTGCCCGCAACTGGTGGTGCGTTCCACCTTCATCGCCGGCTTCCCGGGCGAGACCGACGCCGAGTTCGACACCTTGTTGCAGTTCGCAAAAGAGGCGCAGGTCGACCGCGCCGGCTGCTTTGCCTATTCGCCCGTCGCAGGCGCCGCGGCCAATGACCTGCCCGGCCAATTGCCGCAAGCCGAACGCGAAGCACGGCGCTCGCGTTTCATGGCGGTGGCCGAAACCGCCTCGGCTACGCGCTTGCAGCGGCACGTGGGTGCCACGCTGCAAGTGTTGGTCGACAGCGCGCCTGCGCTGGGCCGCAAGGGCGGGGTGGGGCGCTCTTATGCCGACGCGCCGGAAATTGACGGCGTGGTGAAGTTGCTGCCGCCGCAAAAAGCCTCCAAGCAACTGCGCGTGGGCGAATTCACTTCGGCGCGGATCGTGGCCAGCGAAGGCCACGATTTGGTCGGCATTCCAGTTTGAAGCGGGAGCGGGGCATGGCAGAAGAGTCGAATGACGATCAGGGGCTCAGCACCCGTTTGATCCACCACCCTTACCAGCCACCGGCCGGCTTTGTGGCGCCGCAGATCGGCGTGCACAAGGCGTCGACGGTGATCTTTCCCAACGTGGCCGCGGTGCGCGCGCGCGACTGGAAGAACAAGACCGGCTACACCTACGGCCTGCACGGCACGCCCACCAGCTTTGCGCTGGAAGAACGCATCGCCACGCTCGAAGGTGGCACCGACTCGCTGCTGGTGCCCAGCGGCCTGGCCGCCATTGCGCTGGTTGACACGGCCTTGCTCAGGGCCGGCGACGAGGTGCTGATCCCCAACAACGCCTACGGCCCGGGCCGCGAACTGGCGCGCGTGGAATTGGCCGCCTGGGGCATCACCCACCGCCTGTACGACCCGGCCGATGCGCGGGCCCTGGCAGCGTTGATCACCCCCGCCACCAAGCTGGTGTGGCTGGAAGCGCCGGGTTCGATCACCCTGGAGTTCCCCGACCTGCCGGCGTTGATTGCGGCGGCCCAAGCCAAGGGCGTGCTCACCGCGCTGGACAACACCTGGGGCGCCGGCGTGGCCTTCAATGCCTTTGCGCTGGGTGTTGACATCTCCGCGCATGCCTTGACCAAGTTCCCCTCGGGCGGTGGCGACGTGTTGATGGGTGCGGTGACCACGCGCGACCACGCCTTGCACCTGCGCCTCAAGGGCAGCCACATGCGCCTGGGCTGGGGCGTGGGCGCGAACGATGTCGAAGCGGTCTTGCGCTCGCTGCCCAGCTTGGCCGTGCGCTACCGTGCCAGCGACCTGGCCGCGCGCCAGTTGGCGGCCTGGTGGACGCACCAGCCGCAAATCGAGCAAGTGCTGCACCCGGCCTTGGCCGGCTCGCCGGGCCACTCGTTCTGGCGCCAGACGTGCAGCCAGGCTGCGGGCCTTTTCTCCGTCGTCTTCAAACCTGAGCATGCGCAGGATCAGGTGAGTGCCTTTGTCGATGCGCTCAAGCTTTACAAAATTGGGTACTCCTGGGCCGGCCCGGTGAGCCTGGTGGTGCCCTACGAGCTGGCGCAGTTGCGCGCGAAGCCGCAGTGGACCGGCACGCTGGTGCGCTTTTCCATTGGCCTGGAAGAAGTTGAAGACTTGCGGCGCGACGCGCAGCAGGCGCTGCAGCGGGTGTTCGGCTAACGTTTGGATTCAGCCTTGCGGCCGCACGCCGCGCCGCCTGTATCAAGCCCCCGGTTTGGTTGAAACCTTGTGCCGCATCATGCGGCCCTTCTCGCGTTCCCAGTCTTTCTCTTTCTCGGCGTTGCGCTTGTCGTGTTGCGCCTTGCCTTTGGCCAGGGCGATCTCGGCCTTCACGCGCGGGCCCTTGAAATGCAGGTTCAGCGGCACCAGGGTGTAGCCCTTTTGCTCAACCTTGCCCACCAGCCGCTTGATCTCTGCCTTGTGCATCAGCAGCTTCTTGGTGCGGTCGGCCTCGGGGTGCACATGGGTGGACGCGCTGCGCAGGGCGTTGATGCGGCAGCCGATGAGGAACAACTCGCTATCGCGGATGAGCACGTAGCCGTCGGTGAGCTGCACTTGGCCGGCGCGGATGGCCTTGATCTCCCAGCCTTCCAGCACCATGCCGGCTTCGAAGCGTTCTTCGATCTGGTAGTCGTAACGCGCGCGGCGGTTTTCAGCGATGTTGGACATGGGCTCTCGGATACCGGCAAGGCCACGCCCGTGGCCGCCTAAAATCGAACGATTGTATGAAGCACGTCAGCAAATCCGTTCTGCTGTGGTACTCGCCGCGCGAGATGTACGAGCTGGTGGTCGACGTGCCCCGCTACGCCAGCTTCCTGCCATGGTGCGCGGGCGCCGAGGTGCTCGAACGCAGCGAGCACGGCATGGTGGCGCGGCTGCAACTGGCGTTTGCCGGTGTGCGTCATGCCTTCACCACCCGCAATGAACACACGCCCAATGAACGGGTTGTGGTGAGCCTGGTTGATGGCCCGTTTTCGTTGCTCGATGGCACCTGGGACTTCAAGCCGCTGGGCCGCCCGGGTGGCGACGAGCAGGCGTGCAAGATCGAGTTCGACTTGCGCTACGCCTTTGCCAGCCCGGCTTTCGAAGCCGTGCTCAGCCCGGCATTCGACCGCGTGGCCAACACCTTCGTCGATTCGTTCGTCAAGCGCGCCGAAGAAGTCTATGGCCCACGCTGAGGCGGTCGCCATCGCGGTCGAGGTGATCTATTGCGCCGCCCCGGGCCAGGTCGACAGCACGGCACTCAAACTGCCCGCAGGCGCCTTGCTGGGTGATGCACTGGTGCAAAGCGGCGTGTTGCAGCGCCACGGCCTGCACGGTGCAGCGCTGAGCTGCGGCGTGTGGGGCAAGGTGAAGGAGCTGAGTGCCGTGCTGCGCGAGCGCGACCGAGTGGAAATCTACCGCCCGCTCACTGTTGACCCCAAGGAAGCACGCCGGCTGCGCTACAAGCGCGCGGCCAAAGTCAAACCCTGAAGCACCTGCTCAGCGGCAATCGCTGGCGATGACTTCGCGCGCGCGCCGCACTTCGTCAGCGCGGCCGGCGTCATCGAGGAACTCGCGTTCGCCCTTGTCGTTGGGGCGAGCAATGCGCTGGCCGCTTTCCAGCGTGGCCACGTGGGCGCGGGCACGCTTGCAGTTTTCGGCCCGGCCCTGGGCCAACTTGTCTTCATCGGCCTTGGCCTTGGCCGCAGCCGCTGCATCCGCGCGTTTCTTGCGGGCTTCAAGCTCAGGGTCGACGGCCGGCTTGGGCGGCGCAACGGCCAAGGGCGCCGATGCCGTGGGGGCAGGTGCCAGCAAGGCCTTGGATGCAGGTGAGTTAGGCCGCTGCAAGATAGCCTTGTCGGGCACCTCGCGCGGCGGCGGCAGATCGCTGGCATGGACCTGGCCATTGGCATCGCGCCACTTCCATTGCGCCTGCGCCGGCGCACTGGCGGCCACGGCAACCACGGCCAGCGCCAGCAGCCGCACCCAGGGCATAACTTGTAGGCTCATCGGCGCAGTGTAGTGCGAGTGCGGCCAAGGTGGGCGGCATGCCGCGTGCAGCGCATCACGCCGGGCCGGGCCGGCTGACCCCGTCCGTATAATTGATTTTTGCGACTGGAGCCTTCCCATGCGCCTTCTAGGCAAAGCGCTCACCTTCGACGATGTGTTGTTGGTGCCGGCCTTCTCACATGTGCTGCCACGCGACACCCGCCTGGCGACGCGCCTTTCGCGCAACATCCAACTCAAACTGCCACTCGTTTCCGCCGCCATGGACACGGTGACCGAAGCGCGCCTGGCCATCGCCATTGCGCAAGAAGGCGGCATCGGCATCGTGCACAAGAACCTCACGGCGCAGCAGCAGGCGGCCCAGGTGTTGCGCGTGAAGCGCTTTGAATCAGGCGTGCTGCGCGACCCCATCACCATCCCGCCCGACATGCCGGTGCGCGAAGTGATTGCGCTGTCGCGCCAGCACGGCATTTCCGGTTTTCCGGTGCTGCAGGGCAAGCAGGTGGTGGGCATCGTCACCGGGCGCGACCTGCGGTTTGAGACGCGCATGGACGTGCCGGTTAAAGAAATCATGACCCCGCGCGAGCGGCTGGTGACGGTGGGCGAGCGCGCCACCATCGAAGACGGCAAGGCCTTGATGCACAAGCACAAGCTCGAGCGCGTGCTGGTGGTCAACGATGCGTTCGAATTGCGCGGGCTGATGACGGTGAAAGACATCACCAAGCAGACCAACTTCCCCGACGCCGCGCGCGACGCACAAGGCAAGCTGCGCGTGGGCGCGGCCGTGGGCGTGGGCGACGGCACCGACGAGCGGGTTGAACTGCTGGTGCGCGCCGGGGTCGATGCCATCGTGGTCGACACCGCGCACGGCCACAGCGCCGGCGTGATCGAGCGCGTGCGCTGGGTCAAGCAACATTACCCGGGCGTGGACGTGATTGGCGGCAACGTGGCCACCGGCGAGGCCGCGCTGGCGTTGGTGGAAGCGGGCGCCGACGCGGTGAAGGTAGGCATCGGCCCGGGCTCGATCTGCACCACGCGCATCGTCTCCGGCGTGGGCGTGCCGCAGATCATGGCCATTGACAGCGTGGCCACGGCACTGCGCGGCAGCGGCGTGCCGTTGATCGCCGACGGCGGCGTGCGCTATTCGGGCGACCTGGCCAAGGCCATCGCCGCCGG
>JAYUQE010000018.1:0-6059 GCA_043756905.1 Burkholderiales bacterium
AGGGTCTTGGCCACTGCCGTCATGGCTTCGTTGCTGCGCCGGCCCTCGCGAAACAAAAACAGTTGCGTGATGGTGTAGAGAGAAGGCTGGCCGGCAAGCACCGGCATCAGCGGCATGTCGCTACGCCCATTGGCGCCGTGGCAAGCGGCGCACAGCCCCGCAAAGCGCTGTGCGTAGCTGCTGACTGCAGGGCTGCTGGCGCTGGCGGCGCTTTTCACCGCCGCGCCGGCCTTTCGCGCTTTTTCCTGCCCACGGGCATGGGGAGCGATAAGCATCAACGCCAGCACGACCGTGCTGGACGCCAGGCCTGCACCCCAGACCCTCATCACTTGCCGTAGCTGATGCGGTAGATCGCGCCAGCGTGATCGTCGCTCACGAGCATTGAGCCGTCTTTAAGCACCAGGAAATCCACCGGGCGACCCAGATAGGCATTGTTCTCGACGAAGCCCGTCATGAACGGTTCGACCTTGGCTCCACCCTTGCCATCAGGCCAGGCGACCGAGACGTCGGCGTACTTCTTGGTGCGATTCCACGGGCCGTGACGTGCGAGGAAGATCGCACCCTGGTACTTGGCAGGGAACATCTTGCCGCGATAAAACGTCATCCCCAGCGCGCCGGCGTGCGGGCCGAGCAGGGCAGCCGGCTTGGCGTAGTCGTCGCACGACTTGCCCCAGCCGAATTCCGAATCAGGCAGGTTGCCCTGATGGCAGAACGGAAAGCCGAAATGCTGCTTGCCGGGCGTCTTCACGTGGTTGAGCTCGTCGTTCGGAAATTCCTCGCTGAGCCAGTCGCGCCCGTTGTCGGTGAACCAGAGGTTGCCGGTCTTCGGGTCGAAGTCGAAGCCGACCGTGTTGCGAACGCCCGAGGCGACGGTCTCGCCGCCCGATCCATCCAAGTTCACGCGGTAGATCTTCGCGTACTCGCCCGGGTCGCAGATGTTGCAAGGCGCGCCGATGGCGTAGTACAGCTTGTCTTTGTGGATGCGCAGGAACTTCCAACTGTGGTCGCTGCCGCCCGGCAGCTTGTCGGTCAGCACCTTCGGTTCGCCGAGGTTGTCGAGCTTGTCCTCGGCGTTGTCGTAACGGACGATCTTCTTGTTGGTAGCAAAGAACAGCGAGCCCTTGTGGAACTCGATGCCGGTGGCCTGCTCGGTCTTGTCGATGATGACCTTCGGCACGCGCTTTCCGTCAACCGCCTTCTCCGGCAGTACGTAAACCTTGTTGGCGACGAACAGCGTGCTGACGAAGATGTTGCCCTTGTCGCCCTGGCGCATGGCGCGCGCGTCGAGCACCCCGGAGGCCCAGGTCTCGACCTTGAAGCCAGGCGGCAGCTTGAACTTATTCGTCGGCAGCTTGTCGGCAGCGGTCGGGATCGGGAACGCCGGCACCGGCGCCATCTTCATGGCCGTTTCGGTCTTGGGCCGGCCCTTGGCCCACCCGGGTTCGGGTTCCTGGGCTTGGGCCGAAGCCATGGTGGCCGCGCACAGGAGCGGCAGCGCGACGATGGCTGAAAGCAAACGAGTCTGATGCATGTCTCACCTCTTTCGTGGTTTGTGGAACAAGTCATCTGCCCGAGCGGAGAGGAGCAACGCCCTCGGACAGCGGATGACGCTTGAACTCTGTGCGGCGCAGCCGTCTTGGTTGCGCCGGCTAACGCACGATTTGGTCGGCGTAGCTGGAGCCCAACCCGGCCTCGGCATCGTGACGGCTCCGTGAACACGACGTCGTATCCGGTCGTCCTGCCGCTTTTGTCAACGTGGATCATCGCACAGTGGACTTTGAAGAAGGCGCACGGCGCCAAGGCGCGCGCCAGCCTGCGAATGCAGGGCAGGAGTTGCCCTTCTGCCAAGGCCTGCTCGACCCGGGGTGAACGGCTGCTGGTGCGTGGTAGAACCCAAAGCCCCTTCCCCACCGCCGGAGACTCAATTGGAACGCTCGTTCCACCAGGAAATTCAAGCCCTGCGCCTGGGCGACGGTGAAGTCTTTCACGGCGAAGGCATCCTGGCCGTGACCAAGGCGTTGCTGCAGGCCGGTGTGAGTTACGTCGGTGGTTACCAGGGCGCGCCGGTGTCGCACCTGCTCGACGTGATGGTGCAGGCACGCGACGACATGGCCGCGCTGGGCGTGCATGTGGAAGCCAACACCAATGAAGCGGCGGCCGCGGCCATGCTGGGCGCCTCGATCATGTACCCGGTGCGCGGCGCGGTGACGTGGAAGAGCATCGTCGGCACCAACGTGGCCAGCGATGCGCTGTCGAACCTGGCTTCGCCCGGGGTAATCGGCGGCGCGCTGATCGTGGTGGGCGAAGACTACGGCGAAGGCGCCAGCGTCATCCAGGAACGCACGCACGCCGTCGCACTCAAGTCCACGTTGTGGCTGATGGACCCGCGGCCCGACCTGCCCACCATCGTGCGCTGCGTCGAGCAGGCGTTCGAGTTGTCTGAAGCTTCCAACACGCCGGTGATGCTGGAACTGCGCATCCGCGCCTGCCATGTGCGCGGCAGTTTCGTGGCCAAGGACAACGTCGCCCCGGCCATCAGCACGCGCGCGCTGTTGGCCGAGCCGGCGGCGTTCAACTACGAGCAGTTGGCCCACCCGCCCGTCACCTTCGGCCACGAGCGGCGCAAGCAGTTGGAGCGCTTGCCCGCGGCGCGCGCCTTCATCGCCGCGCACGGCCTGAACGAGTTGCTGCCCGGCGAGCTGGCGCACCTGGGCATCGTGCTCCAGGGTGGGCTGTACAACACCCTGATCCGTGCCTTGCAGCAATTCGGCCTGGCCGATGCGCTGGGTGCCAGCCGCATTCCGCTGCTGGTGCTGAACGTGGTGGTGCCGCTGGTGCCCGAGCAGATCGCCGGCTTTTGCCGCGGCAAGCGCAGCGTGCTGGTGGTGGAAGAAGGCCAGCCCGATTTCATCGAGCAGGAGGTCGGCGCCCTGCTGCGCCGCGCCGGCGTGCACACCACGCTGAACGGCAAAGATCAGATCGCCGTGGCCGGCGAGTACACCGCCGAAGTGATGATGGCGGGCCTGGCCACCTGGCTCGAAACCGCAGGCGAGCGCGCCCTGGCCGAACCGGCACGCGCCCTGCTGGCCGAAGTGGCGCGAACGCGGCTGCTAGCGCAGCAATTGCTGGGTGCGCCTTTGCCGCCGCGCCCGCCCAATTTCTGCATCGGCTGCCCCGAGCGGCCGGTCTTCGCCGCGCTGAAACTGGTGCAGCGCGAGATCGGGCCGATGCACATCAGCGCCGACATCGGCTGCCACGCGCTGGCCACGTTCGCGCCGTTTTCCTTCGGCAACTCGATCCTGGGCTACGGCATGAGCCTGGCCAGCGGCGCCGGCGTGCGCAGCTTTCAGCAGCGCCGGCCGGTGGCCATCATGGGCGACGGCGGCTTCTGGCACAACGGGTTGCTGTCGGGCGTGAGCGGCGCGCTGCTCAATGGCGGTGATGGCGTGCTGGTGATCATGAAGAACGGCTACACCTCGGCCACCGGCACGCAGGATGTGGTCTCCACCCCCAGCAGCGAGGCCCGCCGCTTGGCCGAAGGCGCCAGCGCCACGGGCAGTGAGTTAACGATTGAAAACACGCTGCGCGGCATGGGCGTGCGCTGGTTGAAGACGGTGCACAACTACCAGGTTGCTAATGTTAGAGATGTGCTGCGCGAGGCCTTCACCACGACTGAGCGCGGGTTGAAGGTGATCGTGGCCGAAGGCGAATGCCAGTTGGAACGCCAGCGCCGCATCAAGCCGCTGCGTGCGCGCCAGCTCAAGGCCGGCCGCCGCGTGCTGCGAACGAAGTACGGCGTGGACGATGAAACCTGCACCGGCGACCATTCCTGCATCCGCCTGTCGGGCTGCCCCACCTTGAGCGTGAAGCCTTCACGCGACCCGCTCAAGCGCGACCCCGTGGCCACGGTGGAGGCCGGCTGCGTGGGCTGCGGCCTGTGCGGCGAGGTGGCGCAAGCCGCGGCGCTGTGCCCAAGTTTCTGGCGCGCCGATGTGGTGACCCACCCCAGGCCGTTCGAACGCGTGGTGGATCGGGTGCGCCGCACGGTGATCGGCTGGCTGGCGCCATGAACAAGGCGGCTCAACCCTTCAGCATCCTCATTGCCGCACTGGGCGGCGAAGGCGGCGGCGTGCTGGCCGAATGGATCGTGCAGGCCGCGTTGAAAGCTAACCTGGCAGTGCAGGCCACTTCGGTGCCCGGCGTGGCGCAACGCACCGGCGCCACCAGCTACTACATCGAGTTCTTCCCCGAGCCCCTGCCCGCTGGCCAGCGGCCGGTGTTCGCGCTGATGCCCGTGCCCGGGCGGCTGGATGTGCTGCTGGCCAGCGAACTGCTCGAGGCCGCGCGCATCGCCGAGCGCGGCTTCGTCACGCCACGGCGCACGCTGCTGATCAGCGCCAGCCACCGCGTGCTGACCACGGCCGAGAAAATGGCGATGGGTGACGGCCGGCTGGCCAGTGCCCCGCTGCGCGCCTTGCTGCACGAGGTGTCGCGCCACAGCCTGGTGCTCGACCTGAACGACATGGCCACGCGCCACGGCACGGTGATCAGCGCGGTGCTGTTCGGCGCGCTGGCCGGCAGCGGCAGCCTGCCTTGGCCGCGTGCCTTGTGCGAAGAAGTCATCACCACGGGCGGCTTGGGCGTGGATGCCAGCCTGGCCGGGTTTGGCGCGGCGTTCAACGCCGCAAGCGCTGAAATGCCGGCCGCTGCTGCCCCCGGCGCATTGCCGCCCGAGCTGGCCGCCGACTTGGCCGCCGACTTGGCCGAAGTTCTCGCCCTGGGGCAGGCCCGGCTGACCGACTATCAAGACAGCGCCTACGCCGCCACCTACACCCAGCGCGTGCAGGCCTTGCAGCGCGCTGGCCACGACTCCCCCGACGCCGTGCTGGAAGCCGCGCGCCAGCTCGCGCTGTGGATGAGCTATGAAGACGTGATCCGCGTGGCGGATTTGAAGACCCGCGCCGAGCGCTTGCAGCGCGTGCGCGATGAAGCCGGCGCCAAGCCGGGTGAACTGGTGCAGATCCGTGAACACCTGAAGCCCGGCCTGGCCGAGCTGGCTGACATTGCACCGGCCCGGCTGGGCCGCTGGCTGCGCGCGCGCATCAAACCCGGCCTGCCGATCGGTGCGCGCGGGCGCGGGCTGACGTTGCACACCACCTCCATCAGCGGCTTCGTGGCGCTGCGCCTGCTGGCCGCGCTGCGGCGTTTTCGCCGTGCCTCGCTGCGCTTCGTGCAGGAGCAAGCGGCCATTGATGCCTGGCATCAGGCCATGCTGCAAGTGCTGCTGCAACCCAGCGGCTTTGCGCGCCACCTGGCCGAGCTGCCGCGCCTGCGCAAGGGCTACAGCGACACCTTCGAGCGTGGCCGCGCCGCGTATGAACGCATCTTTGCGCAGCTGGTGTTGCCGCAGCTGAGCCAGGCCGACGACGCCGCCGCGCAGGCCCTGCAGCAGGCCGTTGCCGCGGCCCTGGCCGACCCCGAACACCAGGCGCTGGATCGGCACCTCGGCAACAGCGCCGCGCAGCGCGAGCACACGCCCATCCGCTGGCACCCACGGGTTTCCAAGCCTGCCAGCGACACCTCGGCCGGGCCATGATCCTGGGTTGGATCGAGAGCCTGTGAACAAATCCAACACGCCCGCTCGTGCTCACCAGAAGGCGCCGCTCGTCGTTGCAAATGCTCGCCATAGCTCCAGCTATGGCTGTGCTTTGCGCCTAGATCGACACCGTCTGGTGCGCCCGCTCGGGCGCGCCGGATTCATTCACAGGCTCTGACGCCCCTTTCCTTCAAGGAGATTCACGCATGAAACCCCTGCACCTCGCCCCGCTCGCCCTGGCCCTGGCCTGCACCGCGGCCACCGCGCAAGACAAGCCCACCGAGCTCAAGCTTGCTCATTGGGTGCCGGCCAATCACGCCTTGGCCACCACCGGTTTCATCCCCTGGGGCAAGTCGATCGAAGCCGCCTCGGGCGGCAGCATCAAGGTCAACATCTTCCCGGCGCAGCAACTGGGCAAGGCCAACGACCACTACGACATGGCGCGCGATGGCATCGCCCAAGT